>CAPYQR010000272.1 GCA_948742005.1 uncultured bacterium | reverse complement strand
TAGCTGCTTTTTCAAACAGTCTAAACGCGCTTGTTGTAGATTATTATAATTTGACTTTCGGTGATTTGACGATTTTAAGAACAATTTTAGGCGCAGGGATGGTTGCAGGAATGTTTTTGACGGTTTATTTTGCAAGAATAATGAGAATCCCGCATCTTTTTGCCTGCGGGTTTGGGGTTTTGTGTATTGCGCTTTTAACTGCTCCTTTTTGTTCAAGCATTAAAAATTCCGTGTTTTGGCTTGTGCCGATTGGTATGGCTTATGCTGTTGTTGCGGTTATGCTTGATACAATTTTGCAAAAAGCTGCACCTGACAGGGTTCGCGGGAAAGTTTTCGGTTTAACTTTGACTTTTTCAACGTTAAGTTTTTTAACAGGAACTTTTCTGGTTTCTCAAATTGTTAATATAATTAATCCTTTGAATATTTTTAAATTAATTGCGCTTTTATCTTTTTCTTTGTTGTGTCTGGTTTTGATTTTTGATAAATCGTTCAGATATTTCCTTTTAAAAGCGACTTTGGGTCATATTTTTCTTCTTCTTTTTAAATATAAAGTTGAGGGGATTGAAAATATCCCTAAATGTGGAAAAGTTATTTTAGCCGGTAATCACACCGGGCATTTAGACCCTTTTATTATACAAATGGCAACTCATAGGCAATTGTGGTTTGTAACAGGGCCTGCGGCTTTTAAAATGCCTGTTATAAAACATCTTTTAAAATATTTTAATGTTTTACCTTTAAAATTTGGCAAAGGATTGGATGCAATTTCCTCTGCCGTTAAAAAACTCCAAGCGGGCGAAGCGGTTATTATTTTTCCTGAGGGCAAGTTTTCTCCTGACGGGAATTTGTGTAAGTTTAACCGCGGGGTTGGCTTAATGGCGCTTGAAGCAGATTGTACTATTGTTCCTTTTGCAATTAAGGGCGGTTTTGAAAGCTGGGGCGGGAATAGGATTTTTCCGAAATTGTTTAATAATATAATAATTCAATTTGGTGAAGCGATAAGTGATTTTGATAATAAAAACGAAAAACAAATCGCACTTGAATT
>CAPYQR010000271.1 GCA_948742005.1 uncultured bacterium | reverse complement strand
TATTTATTGAATCTGTTTTGTTTGATTTTTGCTTCGTTTAATCTTGAAAGTTCTTCTTGCTTTTGAATTTTATACAATTCTCCATCCAAACGCGCAATGACCTGTCCTTTTTTAACAAAATCGCCAAGCGAAAAAGGGAAATAGATAATCCTGCCCTCGCTTTGAAAAGAAAGATTAATTAAGTGCTGCGATCTTACAAAACCGTGAAATATTTTTGTATTATTGTTTTCAAGAGTATAAATTTCAAAATTTGCCCTGTTATTATTTATCTTTGGACACTCAAATTCAACCAAAGAGCAAGAAGTCAGGGAAAAAAGCGAAATAATTATACAAAAAATATTTTTAAACAAATTTATCATTTAAAAATTTTATTCAATTTTAAAATAAAATTTAATTATCCTGTTATGCTAATACTTCTAAAAATTTAATCAATAATTTGTTTTAAATATAAACCGTTATTTGAAATATTAAGATTAACAGGCTCTTTTGAAATCAAAATTGTTTCATTGGTGCGCAAATTGTATCCCCAAACCCCAAGAAAAACCTTATTATTTTCATTATCGAGCGCAAAGCAGTAAGAAAGAATGACATCATTATCATCGTTACTAAACCCCAGAGGATAAATATCATAACGGTATTTTACAATTTGGATTTTCTGCCAATCAAGAAAATAAAATTTTATCGCCTTATCAAAATTATCAAGCTTAATCGTATATGCTTCCTGTTCATCATCTTCCAAAAAATGAACATACAGATAAGTTTTATAGATTCCGTTTTCTAAAGAACCGATTTTTTCCTTAAAAAGAACTTTTTTAGAATCCTTGCTCCAATCAACAAGCGAAATTCCATTAAACAAATTTTTATATATCTTCTCGTTCCCTGATTCAAAAACAGGAGTTCTTTTTTCTTGATTATGAATAAAATCAAGCATTCTGTCTTTTCTTGATTTTGAAGTATCCAGTTTTTCAACAAAAAAAGCGCTTGAAATCTGGTTAAATTCGCTTAAAAAATAAAATCTTGAATATGCTGCGTATTGAAACTTTGAATCAGCAACAAAATAAGGTATTTCGGAAAGATTTTTCTTAATTTTTTCGATATTTACACTTCTTGAACC
>CAPYQR010000270.1 GCA_948742005.1 uncultured bacterium | reverse complement strand
CTATCCAGCTGAGCTACAGGCGCAAATTTGGTGTTTACAATTAAATTTTACAATATAGAAAAATAAATATCAAGTTTTAGTTTGAGGTTTCTTCTTCGGGTTGGTTTTGAGGGATTGTTTGTGCTTTTGCTGCGGATTGTGTTTCGGGTGCGGGGTTTTCCGTTTCTTCTTCAAATTCGGGTTCTATTATTTTTTCCTGTTGTGTAATATTTTCCAAGATAGGATTTTTGTATGGTTCGCCCAGAAGAAGTTCAAGATTATGGTTTGCTTCTTTATGATTTGGTTCGTTGTCCAGCGCTTGTTTATAAAATTTTATTGCTCTTTCATAATCGCCGATTAATTCATAAGCAAGAGCAAGATTATAAAGAGTATCTGCATTATCAGGAATATATTTTAAAACTTCGCTGAATTCTTTTATGCTTTGCGCGTATTCAAGTTCTTTTGTTAAAGAAATTGCGTAGGCAATTCTTGCTTTTATGTTCATCGGGTCAATATTTATAGCATCATAAAATGCAATTTTTGCATTTTTGACAGAACCTGCTTCATCATAAGCGCAGCCAAGCCCGAAATAATACATTGAATTTTGAGGTTCAATTGTGATTGCACGTTTAAAATAAGCAATTGCATCTTGAAAACTTTTTATGTAATAATTGCATTTTCCAAGCTGAAAATATACGCTGTCGTTTTCTTCGTTGTATTTTAAAGCTTCAAAAAATTTGTCAAAAGCGGCTGAATATTCGCCTTTGTCGAATAAATCCTGAGCCCAGGAGCTGATTAAATTAGAAATATGGTTAATTATCATCTCGCTTTGTTCGCTGGGTAAATCTTCCATTAATTTATTGTATAAAGCAACTCCCATTTGGTATTCTCCTGTTACGCTGTATGCTTGCGCTAAGGTGAAAGCAAAAGAAGTTTCTTTCGGGTTTTGGATTATTAAATCTTTAAGTAAATCAATCGCTTTTTTTACGTTTTTGTTCTTGATTAATGCACAGCAAAGCTCATTTTGGTGGTATAAATAATTTTGGCTTTCAGGGTTTTCCAGTGAAATTATTTTTTGATAAGTTTTAATCGCTTCTTCCCAGTTTTCTAAAATAACATGGAGTTTTGCGATTTTTTCAAGCATTTCAAAATCATCCCCGACGATTGAAATTATTTTTTGATAATAATTCAAACAATCGCTCCAGTATTCGTTTTTGTATGCTAAATCGGCAAGAATCATCAAAATTTCAAGGTTTTCAGGATCAGTATTATGAATTTTTAAATATTCGTCATAAGCTTTTGAAATGTTATTATCTTTTGTGTAAAGGTCTGCTAAAATAT
>CAPYQR010000269.1 GCA_948742005.1 uncultured bacterium | reverse complement strand
GCCCCGGAATATCTGCCACTACAAAACCATCTCCCGAGGGTTTTTTAACGACACCCAAATTTGGAACTAAAGTTGTAAAAGGATAATCAGCTATTTTTGGACGAGCAGCACTGATTGTACTGATAAAGCTTGATTTTCCCGCATTTGGCATGCCAACAAGCCCTACATCAGCCAATAATTTTAATTCTAATTCCAAATTGCGCTCAATAGAAGGTTCTCCCGGCTCACAAAACTGTGGTGCTCTTTTTTGGCTTGTTGCAAAGCGCGCATTACCTCTGCCGCCTCTGCCTCCTTTTGCAATTAAGACAGTTTTACCGTCATGGTTAAGGTCTGCTATTAATTTATTTGTTTTTAAATCTTTAACAACAACGCCGATTGGCATTTTTATATATAAATCATCACCATTTTTACCGTGGCAATTTTTATTTTTTCCGTTTTCACCGCGTTGAGCTTTGTATACGGATTTATGTGTAAAATCAAGCAAAGTTGACATATCAGAAGTTGCAATAAAATAAACATCTCCGCCGCAACCGCCGTCTCCGCCTGCAGGCCCGCCTTTATCCACATATTTTTCCCTGCGCCAAGCAAGCGCGCCGTTTCCACCCGCGCCCGAAATAACTTTGATTTTAGCTTTGTCAATAAATGAAACCATACTCTATACTGCATTCCTTTCTAAAGTTTTATTTTTAGAATAAATTGAGCCGTTTTTATCTATTATAACATTGTAAAAATCAATATCATAATCATCGGGGCTTTCAAATCTGTCTAAAACAACATTTAAGATTGATTGAAACATTTTATCAGCCGTAATTTCATTTATTCGCATTTCAAAATAATCATCTAAAATTTTCATCATCAAAGGATAGCAATCAAGACAGCAGCAGAGATTAATTGTTGAAAAAATACTTAAAAATTCAATATTTTCAGATTTTTCAAAAACAATCATTAAATAATATTTTGAAAATTTTATAATATCATTTAAAATTTTCATTTTATTGCTTTTGTTTTTCTCAAAAAATAAAACAAATTTATTATATAATTCGCAATCTTCAAAATTTTCATTATTGTTTTTTAAAATTAAATAATCTTTTAAAAAACAACCGATTAAATTTAAATCATTGTTAAAACTCCTCTTTAAAACGAGAATTTTTTCCAATTCTTCAAATTCAAGATTAAATTTCAAATAAGATAAAACTTTTTCGACAAATTCCGTATAATCCATATTTTATATTTTACAATTCATTTGTCTTATATCAAAAACATTAATAAAACTTAATTTCGATAACCGATTCCTGATTTATAGCCTGATAAAGCATACAAG
>CAPYQR010000268.1 GCA_948742005.1 uncultured bacterium | reverse complement strand
TTTTTGTTGTTTGGGAGTTTATTATGAGAATAAGAAATATATTTTTTGGTTTTGTTGCGGTTTTATTTTTTAATTTTTCTTTTTGCTTTGCAGATTCTCTTGATAATAAACTTGAACTTTTGGAAACTTTGAAAACGCACAGAAGTGAAATTTATCAAAATCTTGATTTGACTAAAAATCAAGAAAAAGAAATTGATTTAATTGATAAAAAATTGTATAAAGACCTTGAACCGGGCGTTATTCAGATTCATTTTTATATGCAAAAGATTAAAACCCTTGCAAAAAGTGATTTTGTAACAAAAGAAGAAGTAGATGAAGTTAAGCGTGAATTTGATAAAACAGATAAAGAAATTTCTTTAATAAAGAAAAAATATGAAAAAAACTTTAAAAATATCTTAGATAAAAATCAAAAAACAAAATACAAAGCTTTGAAAAAAGAAAAACAAAAACAATTACAAGAAGAATTAAAAAAAGATATTAAAAATCAAAAGTAAGCCTATCGTTCAGCGATTGTGCCTGTTGAGTCAATTCAACATTATGAACTCTGATATATTCAATTTCTTTTTCCATTAAATAAAATGCTGTCATTGCCGAAACAAAATCCGCATCTTTCGGTTCTTTTGTATTTATGACATCCTGCATGAATCTTTTTCTTGAAACGCCTGCTAAAATAGGGTATCCGAGAGATTTAAATTCTTCAATTCTTTTTAAAAGCTCAAAATTTTGAGTAATATTTTTTGCAAAACCAAAACCTAAATCTATTATTATTTTGTCTTTTGAAAGTCCGCAAGACTCTGCAAGGCGGCATTTTTCGTCAATTTCTTTGTAGATTTCATCTGTTATATTTTCGTAATAATTTAAATTATCCATTGTTTTGGAATCTCCGCGCGAGTGCATTATTACAAGTTTTTTATTATGCTGCATACAAAGGTGCGCGAATTCTTCATTATTTAAAAAACTGACATCATTAATTATATCTGCCCCTGCATCAATTGCTGCTTTGGCACATCCTAAAGTCATAGTGTCTACACTCAGTTCGATATGCGGATATGCAGTTTTAAGAGCGGTTACAATCGGGGTGACTTTTTCGATTTCATAAATAACGGAAACTAAATCTGCCATTGGCTTTGTGGATTGTGCGCCGATATCAATTATGTCAGCTCCTAAGTCAATCATATCAATTGCATGATTGATTGCCTTTTCAATTTCTAAAAATTCACCGCCATCTGAAAAAGAATTGGGGGTTAAATTAAGTATCCCCATGATTTTTGTTCTTTTTTTTTGTTTTAATTCATTTTCGATTTTTTCTAATAAATTTTCGCTTAATTTTGAAAGAGAAAAAGGCTGGGT
>CAPYQR010000267.1 GCA_948742005.1 uncultured bacterium | reverse complement strand
CCTTTATATGGAAATTATAGCACATAATATTATTGTTTTATATGTTATAATTTTAAAGCATTTAGTTGAATTAATTGAAATTGGGGCTATGGATTTTATTATTAGAAAAATTGAAAACAAAGACAGGTCTGAAATTCTTTTGATGATGGAGGAATTTTATTCAAGTGATGCTGTTTTTACAAATGGGAGCAGAGAAATTTTTGAAAAAGATTTTGACAATTGCATAAGCAGCTGCCCTTTTTTGGAGGGATTTGTATTTGAGCAGACGGATATAATTTTGGGCTATGCAATGATTGCAAAAAGTTTTTCAACGGAATTTGGAAGAATCTGTGTCTGGTTTGAAGATTTATATATAAAAAAAGAGTATCGCGGACAGGGGATAATTTCAAAATTTATTGATTATATTGAAAAATCTTATCCTGAATCACTTCTAAGGTTGGAGGTTGAAAAAGAAAACTCCCATGCGCTATATGTTTATAAAAAGAAAGGTTTTTCGATTTTGCCTTATGTACAGATGAAAAAATTTTCTTAATTTGGAATTTCTAAAGAAGATAGAAGAATTATATCAAAATTTTCACCTTTTTTAAGAATGACTTCATCTCCTGTTCTGAAAAGATTTGCAACAGTATTGTATGCACTTGAAGCAACACAGGCAACACATCCACCTAATGCTGCGACCGGTACAAACACGATTTTTGCTCCTACAAAAAGATTATCTCCTGCTGTTGCACCCCATTTTGCAGTTCTTGGAACAATTGAACCTGCATTTTTTAAATCTCTTTTAACTGCAGTAAAATAATTTCCCCCTGTTGTAAGTGCGCCGTCGTCTTTTAATTTGTAGTTAAAATGACTTGCCAAACCTGATTTCAACGGAACTTGTTCGCCGTTTTTTGTTACAACATGATCAAGCTTTAAATACATCATTGCAGCTTTTGAAAGCCTTTTTGAATATATGATTTGCGAGATTCTGCCTCTAAAAACCGTTCCTGAGGGAAGAATTAATTTGTTATTAATATATAAATCCTGTTTTAAATATGCTTGAAACATATCTCCTTGTACAACATTTGAGCTTTTTAAATTATGCGATAAAATAAGGTTTAATTTTGTTCCGTAAGGGATTTTAACTCCCTCAATATCCGCATAAAGCTGATATGCTGCATGGGCTTGTTGAAGCAAAAATAAACAAAGGGTTATTATTAACATTTTAATAAAATTCATTTTATATCCTTTAATTTTTAATATCATTTACACTTGTTGCGCCGAATTTTGCGCTTAAATCATCAATATGATGAATTATATAATAAAAAGGTTCTAAATCTCTTTCTCCAAGGTCAATCATTGCGCCCCATTCTGCTCTGCCGTGGTGCGAAGCTATCATTTTGGCTACATTATAAAAACCATTTGACATACATTTTGTATAACCGTATTGAGAATGAGTCAGCCAGTCTTTTTTGAATTGTTCATTATATTCAATCATACCGGAATCAAGATTTATAT
>CAPYQR010000266.1 GCA_948742005.1 uncultured bacterium | reverse complement strand
GGTTTGGGATATGATGAACAGCTCACGACCTCTTTCAAGCGTCTTAGAAACAATTGTTTCAAGCTTGTATGGTGAATTTGGCTATATTTACAGCTTTATTGCACAAAAAGAATATGACGAATTCGGAACACATTATGCGCTCAGAACATATTTAGAAAATGATTTTGCTTTAAAATTTACAGAATTAGGAGCAGAAAGCATTTTTGATTTAAAATTATATCCAAAAAAAGACGGTTTAATTGAAAATGCTATTGAAAAAAAAGAAATAAGCTATTATATCAATATTGAAGATTTTATTCGGGAAAATATTAAAAATTTTAACGAAGAAAAACTTGAAACAATTAAACAAACAAATGTGAATACAATTATTATTTTTCCAATTACCGTTCAAAATCAATTCAACGGGTTTTTATCGGTATTTTCACCCAGAAAAGAATTAAAAGACGATGAATTAAGTTTTTTAAATCTGTTTTCAAGACAAATTGAACTTGCAATCACAATCGCAAATCTTTTTGAAACAGTTAAAAAACAAGCCGTAACAGACCATTTAACAAGCCTTTTCAACAGAAGATTTTTTGAAGATGCACTTCACCGCGAAGCAACCCGCTCATTAAGAACAAAACAGCCTTTTTGTTTAATAGGGCTTGATTTAGACCATTTAAAAAGAATAAATGATACCTACGGACACTCCATGGGTGACAAGGCAATCGCAACAATAGCACAAATTATGACAAAAACTTCAAGAAGCGTTGATATCCCATCTCGCTACGGCGGAGAAGAATTTTTCATAATTTTACCCGGTATTGATGCAAAAGGCGGCATAGTTGCCGCAGAACGTCTCAGAAGAGCGATTGAAGAAGCTCCCGTTGAGGGTCTGGAAAACGGAATAACTGCTTCTTTGGGAGTTTCTTGTTTTATTGAACAAACAACAAATATTGATGAGCTCTTTGAAATGTGCGATAAAGCAATGTATCAATCTAAGCAAAAAGGCAGAAATCAGGTAACTTTAGCAGACAGCGACAATATCACACCCTGGCAGGATGTCGCAATCGATGCTTTTGTTGATATATTAACAAAACACAGAATTCCTTTCAACAAAACAATTGCACAGGATTTAGTTCAAAAATTACAATTAAAACAAGGTGATTCCACAAGTTCTTCCAGCCAGGAAATGCTTTTTGGAATTGTGGATTCAATTTCTAAATCATATTTTCCCTTATATCAAGACGGAAGCACCAAAAACAAAGTTACACTTGCAACATTGATTGCAAAAAGAATGAATCTTGCAAAAAGCGAAATAGACAAACTCAAAATTGCAACGCTTTTATATGATATCGGAAACACTATGATGCCAAAGGAAATTCTTAAAAAAGCAGCGCCTTTGGACAATATTGAAAAGCAAGAAATTCAAAAACACCCCGTTTTAGGCGCACAGGAAATCCTGAAGCCAATCGGTTCAATTTCAAGCATAATTCCAATCATCGAACATCACCATGAAAAC
>CAPYQR010000265.1 GCA_948742005.1 uncultured bacterium | reverse complement strand
TATTGGAGAAGAATTTGGCTTTTTGGGGTGTTTTTTCTTGTTATGTTTATTTGGGGTTTTGCTCCACCGTGGTTTTATAATTGCAAAAAAATGCCCTGATATGTATGGCAAGATTTTGGCTGTCGGAATAACTTTTTCAATTTGTTTTCAAGCTTTTACAAATATGTCGGTCGCAAGCTCTTTTGTTCCTGCAACAGGTATTCCTTTACCTTTTGTCAGCTATGGAGGATCAAGCTTATTTGTTTCTTTGTGCATGATTGGGGTTTTGATTAATATATCTAAAAAAAGAATCCAAAGGATAGTTCATTATGTTTAAAAGACTGCAAGAATTTAAAAAATCTCATAAAAAACCCGTTTATTTTATAACAGGCGGTGGAACAGGCGGGCATATTTATCCTGCGGTTTCAATAATTGAAGCGTTATTAAAACACGGAGTTGAATCAAATGAGATTTATTATCTTGGAAATGATAAAAATTTAGAATCGCAAATTGCTTCTAAAAATGACTATAATTTTTTATCTTACGATATTAAAGGCATGCCCAGAAAAATAGGGCTTGAGTTGATTTTATGGTTTTTTAAGCTTCTTAGCTCTTCTCTAAAGGCTCTTAGTTATGTTGTTAAATACAAGCCAAGTGTTATTTTTGCTACGGGTGGTTATGTTTGTGCGCCTGTTTTGTTTTGTGCATTGTTTTTGAGAATACCTTATGTTCTTCATGATTGTGATATTCAGCCCGGCATGGTTACAAAATTTTTCGCTCCTTTTGCACGAAATGTTACTTTAGCATTTGAAGAAGCTCGAAAATTTGTTAAATCGAGAAATGTTATAATTACAGGAAACCCTATAAGACAGGAATTTAAAGTAATTTCTAAAAAACAAGCAAGGCAAGATTTATCCTTGACTGATGATTTTACAATTTTGATTATGGGCGGGTCTTTAGGTGCGCAAAAAATCAATAATTCAGTTTTTAATCTGCTTGAAAAATATGCAAATAAAGAGGGATTTAAAATTATTTGGCAGACGGGAAAGAATAATTTTGATGATGTTGTAAGTAAAATTTTGAATAAATTTTCAACACTGCCTGATAATCTTGTTTTACAGCCATATTTTGATAAAATGTATTTAACTTTGTTGTCAAGTGATGTTGTAATTTCACGGGCGGGTTCATTGAGTCTTTCTGAAATTTGTGCATCTTCTCTGCCATCTGTTTTAATTCCTTATCCTTATGCCAGTCAAAATCATCAATTCAAAAATGCAAAAAGTCTTGCTGATAAAAATATTGCACTTTTGCTTGAGGATAAAAATTGCAACAATGAAACTTTGTTTGAAATTGTGGATAATTTAATTAATGATAAAAAATTATTATCCGATTTATCCTATAATGCCTATAAAAATGCTAAATTAAACGCAACAAGCGATATTTTGGAATTAATTATTAAGGCGATTAAATGACAACAAAAACTAAATCGGCACAGGAAATTTTAAAAAGTAATGAAAAATTCCACATAAACC
>CAPYQR010000264.1 GCA_948742005.1 uncultured bacterium | reverse complement strand
GTTGGGGGGTGGTGGAGGTTTGGGGGCAATAGTGATTTTCGGGGCATATTGTCTTATTATTATTTTTGCAATAGTATCCTGCGGGGCATTGTGTGCAGGAGGTGTTGGAGATATAGTAACTAAAATTCTACCTTTGGGGTTTGTTTTTCGGTTTCTGATACCTCAAAATATTCTCTTTGCTTAATTGAACTCAAAGAAGCAACAAAAGAAGTCGGAAAAGTCCTTATTTTTGCATTAATCAGCTGAACGCTGTCATTATAGTCTTTTCTTGCAACACCGATTCTGTTTTCAGTTCCTGTAAGTTCATCCTGCAGCGACATGAATGATTTATCTGCTTTTAATTCAGGATATCTTTCAACAACGACCAAAAGCCTTGATAAAGCACTATTTAAATCGTTCGCACCTTTTTGTACAGCTTTGACATTATTTGTATTCATTGCACCTGAAAGCTTTGCGCGAGCATTAGCTACATCCGTAAAAACTTTTTCTTCATGCTGTGCATAGCCTTTTACCGTTGCAACAAGGTTTGGAATTAAATCACTTCTTCTTTTTAATTGGTTTTCAACTTGCGCCCAGTTAGAATTAACTTTTTCATCCATTGTTTGCAGATTGTTATATGTTTTTACAAAAAACGATACAAAACCAATTATTAAAATAAGCAGCACCAAAAGAATCATCAAAACTTTATTTTTCATTTTTTCTCACTTTCTATTATAAATTATAGTCGGCTTTTTCCAAATTTCACCAACGACGCGAACTTCCGCCACCCCCAAAGCCGCCACCGCCGCCAAAACCCCCGCCTTTAAATCCTCCGCCAAAATTGCGCCCCAGCAAAAAAGCAGCCACAGGGAAAAAATTTCCCGAAAGAATTAATATCAACAAAATCCAAAAAAAGATGTAATCAAAAAAGGAAACTTTTTGATTTTTAACAGGCGGCAAATCCGCACTCAGATCAACATTATAAGCTTTTGCAATATCTTGAGCGAGTGCTGTTGTGCCATTTAGAATTCCTTTTTCATAATTATTTTGCTTGAAATAAGGAATCATGTAATCGTCTAAAATCCGCCCTGCGTGCGAATCTGTGACTATCCCCTCAAGTCCGTAGCCTATTTCAATGCGAGCTTGCTTATCAAAAGGCGCTACAAGAACAACAGCCCCGTTATCGAGATTTTTATCTCCGATTTTATACATTCGTCCAATTTTAAGAGCCGTTTCGTCAATCGGACGATTATTCAACGATTTTAGCGTAACAATGGCAACATCTGCGTTTGTTTTCTCACGTAAATCAAACAAAAGAGAATTTATGTAGTTTTTGGATTTCAAAGACAAAACGCCCGCTTCATCTGCAATAAAATCTTCAAAATGCAAAGCGGCACAAGAAAATTGCATAAAAAATAATAAAATAAAAAATATACTAAAGAAAAATATTCGTTTTCGCATTACCGAATTTTAAAACGTTTATACAATTTTTCAAACACCAAAAAGATTAAACCAACCATCCAATATATTAAACAACCCCGAACCTT
>CAPYQR010000263.1 GCA_948742005.1 uncultured bacterium | reverse complement strand
GCCCCCATCATATCGGCGGATATTTTTTCGTCTGTAATACTGCTTTTTACAATAGTTTCTCCGCTGATAATATTTAATTCACCGCCATTATAAATTGTATCGCTTGTGGTTTCAAATATAACCCGGTTGCCGTCTTTTGCTTCAATATTTGCAGTGCCTAAATTAAACAAAGCGCCACCTGCAACATTTGCGCTGTTTCCTCTAAATACTGTATCTTTGCCTTTTGTTGTTATTGTTATTTTGGAATTAAGGTCTTTTTTACCTTGTATTATACCGTTTTTAATATCAGCACCGCTGTTATAAATTGCTCCGCCCAAATAAGCGGCTTTATTGCTTGTAAAATTTCCGCTGATTGCACCAATTTCGCTGTTTTCAAAATCTCTTCCCACAAGAAGATTTCCATCTATATCATTCACACTGGCGACAAAGATTGCGCCGCCAAAATTACTTTTGTTGTTGTTAAAATTAACATCTATTTCTTTTAGTGCTTTGTTGTTTATAACCTGAACCGTTCCCATCCCGAATTCAAGCTCCTTTGAATTAACCCCTTGGGAGCTGAAATCAGATATTGTTCCGTTTAAAATTTTTAATTCGCCGCTTGAAATTTGTCCTTTTGAATTGTCGTCATTTTCAATACGAAAAAGTGGGTCATAATTGCTGCTAAGGTCAATATTGTTTCCGTTATTAACAGTATGACCACCCAAATTTAAAGTAACATTTTTACCATCCGTCGGTTGGAAATCAAGTTTATTAAAAACCCCTCTTTATCTTGCGAAGTTTTTTCAATTGCAACATTGTTATTCAGCTCGTATTCTCCGCCATTTTTTACTGCATTGACAAGTTCGCTCCAGGCGGTAACGCTTTGAGCAAAAACCGAATTTGATAAAGGCAATAGCGTAACAGCTAAAGCCAGCAAAAATTTGCTACTTTTCTTTTTCATCATGACTTCCTTTTATTATTCTTATTCCAGCCTAAATATATCATGCTTATTTTTTAAAATCAATAAAATGACGAATTATTTAATATTAATTATTCGTTATTATGCGGTGTTTAAATATTGCAAATTTGCGAAAATAAAATAATAGAGGTGATAATGTTAGATAATTCCCTAGGTGATAAAATTCGTCAACTTCGCAAGTCAAAAGGCTTAACACAAGAACAGCTTGCAGAACAAATCGGCATTGATAACAAACATTTATCGAGAATTGAAAAAGGCAGGCACATGCCGACTTATCACATATTAAAAAAACTTGCGAATTTTTTTGATTTTGATGTATATAATATTGATGAAATGAAAATTGATGAAATTCCAAAGCCCGATAAAACATTTTTAAAATCCCTGCAGATATTAAACGCTGCAAAAACCGATGAAGAGCGAAAATATTATCTTGAAGCCTTGCAGCATGCGCAAAAAGGCTTGAAAATCGGGAGTAATAAATAAATTTTTGCACTAAAAAAGCAAGCCCGAAATTTTCATTGTGCTTGCTGCTTTAATTTTTAAATGGAGCGGGAGACGAGGCTCGAACTCGCGACATCTTCCTTGGCAAGGAAGCA
>CAPYQR010000262.1 GCA_948742005.1 uncultured bacterium | reverse complement strand
GTTTTATTATTCGGCTTTTTCAATTCCATTTTTATTGAGCAATTGTTTTACTGTCTTTGTAAGAAATGACGGTGCGCCGAAACTTGCTTTTTGGGGAATGTGTATTGGTGCAATAGCTAATATTTTCCTCGATTGGCTTTTTATTTTTCCTATGCAAATGGGATTAAAAGGAGCAGCGATTGCTTCAGGCTTAGGGCAAGTTTTTGCATTCGTAATACTTATAACCCATTTTATTTTAAAAAGAGGGCAATTAAGAATTGAATTTCATATTCCTCAATTATCATTAATCAATAAAATTTTAAATCGAGGAGTACCTGAACTTTTAACCCAATTAAATACTCCGGTTACGGCATTTTGT
Organism: uncultured bacterium; assembly: GCA_948742005.1. Taxonomy (GTDB): domain Bacteria; phylum Cyanobacteriota; class Vampirovibrionia; order Gastranaerophilales; family Gastranaerophilaceae; genus RUG14156. Next base: position 1,217 of record CAPYQR010000262.1, on the reverse strand, counting down.
TATAACTGGGTATTATTGAAAACTTTGGGTGATATTGGAGTTGCAACATATAGCATTTTAGGATTTATATATTCTTTTGCGTTTGCAATCCTATCAGGTATTGCTCAAGGCATACAACCATTATGGGGACATTCATTTGGGGAAAACAACAAAGAAGATTTAAAACAATATTTTAATTCAGGGTTAAGAATAAACTTTATAACTTCAATTGCAATTGTTGTATTTTTACTGATATTTAATAAACAAGCTGTTCAATTGTTCACTAAAGATTTTGAGCTTATTGATATGACCATGAAGGCTTTGCCTGTGTTTGCATTGTCTTTTATATTTATGGCTCTAAACCTTATCTATACTGCATTTTTCTATTCAACAAAACAAACAGCAAAATCAAATATTATTGCAATAAATAGAGGGGTTATTTTAAAAATAATTTTAATTTTTGCAATACCTGCAATGTTTGGTGTCAAATACATCTGGCATGCGGTTTTGGCTGCTGAAGCATTGAGTTTTGGAATATGTCTAATTTGTTTCAAAGGTAATCAAGACAATAAAGAGGAAACAGATAAAATATCTGTAAAGTAAAAAATATGAGAATACAAAGTGTACAAACCTATCAAAACAACAAAAATTGTAACTTTAAAAGTAAAAACAGAACAGTAAATGGTCAAGTTGCCAAACCAAGCCCAACTAAAGAAGCTCTAAAGACCGGCGGAATTTGGTTAGGATTTGGCTTGGGATTGGATTTTGTTTACAGAAAAATTGTAGTATTTAAAAACTCATCTACAAAAAACTCTCTTTTTATTAATGGAATTTTGGCTTTAGGTGCAGGAATTTGCACTTTTGCAAAAAATCAAGTCAAAATGCCTGATAAATAAAATATTTTTAAACTATAATCCATATAAAGACAACTTCTACTGCCTGTGTTAAATATCATTTTCCGACTTTTTTGTAAAAAGTTCCGACTAAAATTTCAAAAGTCTGATACCAAATTTCGCATTTCAGCCGCCAATTCGCAACAGTCCTGTCAAATAACAATTAAAAAATGATTATTTCTGACTTTTTGCAAATCAATTTATTAAGTTTTTATTGGCACAAGGCGGTTTTTTTTCGGATATTTTTTTGATTTTTGAGTTTGTTGTGATTAAATTAAAAAAAAGAGCCTTTTAAAAGACTCTTTTTAAATGGCGGAGAACGAGAGATTCGAACTCTCGATGCAG
>CAPYQR010000261.1 GCA_948742005.1 uncultured bacterium | reverse complement strand
CTGTAAGATTATTAATTATTCCTTAACCCAATTACCATCCTGTGCAAGAAAATATTTTTCAGTAATATCATTATTTATTTTTCTTAGTTTTTCTTCCGTGACAGCTTGCCCATCCATCATTTCACTTGTATGATAAAAATGACTTGTTTTTTGATTTATTTTGCCATCCGACGCTGTACTTTCTTCCAAAAAAGAAACAGGCGCATAATTATTTTTAAAATCATTTGTATGGTATTTAATTCTATAACTTGAACCATCAGGATATTGTGTTGTTTGATCGCAATGCATAGGTTTAGAACAAGAATCAAAACCAAGTTCTTTTTTTGTTTTTACTATTCCGTCTGCAGAATCGGTAAAAGTTTCTTCATTAAAGCTTACTTTTCTCCTTATTGCGCCGTTAGAAAATCTTTGATCAGGGCTGTAAGATTCAAGAACAGCATCTTTGTATTTTAGTTTCGAGCATTCTAAAACATACTGCATTTCCTTTGTTTCATAAAGATTGTTTTGCCCGGGAATCTGTTTTTCAATCCTGAAATACTCCGGCAAAAAGACTCCTGCACCATCATCGGTGGCATAATTATGTATTTTGACATAGCTGCATTCTTTTTTATCTTTAAAATATTCACTAAACTCAATAGGGGAATTATCCTTAAATTTGCTTTCTCTTGTTAAAGTTGTGCCATCTTGTGCAAATTCTTTCATTGTTTTTGTGCCGTCTTGATTTGTGATTATTGTTCGTATGGGTTTATTGTCTTTTGTTTTTTGTTCTCCTTGCTCAAATAAAGATATTATTTCTTTTGTTTTTTCTTGGAAATATTTATCAATCTCATCAATCTTTTTAATTGCTTTGTCTGTTATTTCATCTGTTTTGTCTTTTATTCTGCTGTCAAAATTTTCAACTTCGCTCTTGATTCTTTCACTAATTTCAAAAACCGAATTACCCAAACCATCGGTTGGTTTTTCACCAACAGGAGGAATCACAGAGGAAGCTTTTCCTTTCTTAAGCAAACTCAAAATTCCAAAACCTGCCGCACAACAAACAGCAGCAAGCCCGACAACAAAAGCAATTTTTTTCTTTGAAATTGTTTTCTTTGCAGGCACTTCGGGATTTAATACGGGTTTTGCAATCATTGAAACTGCATTCGTCTGCATTTTGGAATTTTGTAATGGATTTTGACCGGTAAAATTCTTGTATAATTTTGAATTAATTGGCGTAATTTGCATGGAAATTTCCTTTATTACAATTGCAACTATACATATATAAAACAAAAAGAAAAATTTTATTGCTATAATTTTTACAAAACAGCAAAAAAAATTATTCACAAGTTTTGAATAAACAGTTATTGAATTTATTACAAAAAAGGAAAAGCGGAAAATGATTTCACCCATATCTTACAATTTATCAAGTAAAAATTTAAGTTTTAAAAACAATGTCAAAAAAGCGCAAAAGACAGCCTCGCCGCAAAATGACCCTTTAAAAAACGCAAAAGATATATTTTTAAGTTATTTTTCGGTCAATAAAAAACCTTTTGTTCAAACAGAACCCGAGCTTGATGAATCTTTAAAAGAGCGGCTTAAATCCTCTATGGATT
>CAPYQR010000260.1 GCA_948742005.1 uncultured bacterium | reverse complement strand
GGCAGGAGAAAAGCTTTTAAATGATTTAAATCTTCTTCGTTTTTGATAAAAAAGCCTGCTTGTTTTTCGCTGTCAGGTTGGTTTGGCGTAATTATATCAACGCCTTTATATTTTTCCATGTCTTTTTGGATATCTGCAACGATTAATTTATTGTGTTTTTTTGCTTCAATAATCGCCGCTTCAACCACTCTTTTTGTTAAACAGCCTAAATGATAGTCGGATAAGATTATCCCATCAAAATTTTTGATTGATTTTTTGATGTTTTCAATAACTTTATCTTCAATTTCTGTTGATAAAGGTGTTTTGGTTTGTCTGTCAATTCTAACTATTTGCTGGGTGATACTTTGATTACAAGAACCCGAGATTCTTGTTTTTGTTGTGGTTTTTCTTGTTTTATCAAGAACCATTAAAGATGTATTAATTCCTTTTTCTTCTAAAATTCTAAGTAATTCCCCGCCGTAATAATCATCACCATAAACCCCGAGAGCGGAGGCTTTTGATAAATTAAGCGCAGAAACATTGTGTGCAGCATTTGAAGCCGCACCAAGAATTTTTTTGGTTTCATAATGTTCCAAAATCAAAACAGGTGCTTCGCGCGAAATTCTTTCAGTATTTCCAAAAACCATTTCATCAAGCGCAAAATCACCGATTATTAGAATTCTCGGGTTTTTTAATTTATCAATATTTGCTAAAATGTCATCTTTTAACATAAATCCTCGTAATTTATTTTATCATAAAAATTTAAAATCAACTTTTCTACATTATTTGAATGAGATTTAATATTTAATGTTAAAGATTTAACTCTGGTGGTACGAATATTAAAACATAGAGAGAAATAAAAAATTTAAAATAAAATTAAATACACACCATATAACTTTATTGTCATCCTTATTAGAACCTATTGTATTATACTATATATTACAATAGTTTTTTTTATTTTAAAAAATAAACTAAAAACGCAGGATTTGTTTTATTAATCCTGCGTTTTGAATTTTTATTAGAATTTAATAAGCGATATTTCCAATGCTTGCTTTTGTGCTTTTTTGTCTTTTTGCTCTTTTGCCCATAAGCATATTGACTCCTGCTTGCAAACCGACACCGTTTCTGCCGCCGTTTGTAACGTATGCTTGTATAAAGCCTGTTGCTTTTTCGCCCCAGAGTTTTCTTAAGCCTAAGCCATATTTAACAAAAGGTTTAACGCTTAAATCAGGCAAAGCGACATCATTTGCGCTAAAGTTTGTTTTATCCATACAATTAGCAATAAAGCTTACGCCCATATAAGGCTGATAATTATTTTTAAAGTTTGCAATAAATTTAATTCCCGGCTCAAAAGTTATTGCATGTAATGCATCGGAAGAAATTTTAACTCCTGAAGCATTTGTATAATCAAATGAATTTACAAAAGAATAAGACATCATAAAACTTGGCTGGATTATGTATTTACCCTCTTTAAATTCAAAATTATAACCTGTTTTTGAAGCAACACCTGCTAAAAACATTGTAAAATTATCTTTTCCAAAGAAGCTGTCAGCACTTGCTGTGTTTGCTCCTGCGTTTGCAGATAGAATATTATAAGAAAAAAGTAAAAGGAAAATAATAATATGGC
>CAPYQR010000259.1 GCA_948742005.1 uncultured bacterium | reverse complement strand
CATGAAAATTTTCAATAAAATTAGGAATTTTATTTCATCACGTTGTCAGGAGTAATTGTTGCAGCCGGTTTTTTTAATTGCGGATGTTCCTTGAAAGTTTTAACCGCTGCATCTTTTCCGGTTTGAGCTGACTCCTCCTTTTAAAATTACATTTGAATCCTGTGTTTCTTCTTCTTTATAATTTTCTATCCTTAAAATCCGTCAATAAATTTGTTTGTGCTAAAATAACAATTATCAGTAAATTAAAATAAGGAAAAATAAATGCTTAAAGTTGGAATTGTGGGCTTGCCTAATGTTGGGAAATCAACGCTTTTTAACGCTTTAACGAGTGCTAAAAATGCGCAGAGTGCAAATTATCCGTTTTGTACGATTGAACCTAATGTCGGAGTGGTAAATGTTCCCGATGAAAGGCTTTATAAACTTCAGGATTTAGTCCATACAACTACGGTCATACCGACAGCGATTGAATTTGTCGATATCGCAGGGCTTGTAAAAGGTGCTTCTAAAGGTGAGGGGCTTGGGAATCAATTTTTGCATAATATTCGCGAAGTTGATGCGATTGTTCAGGTTGTTCGGTGTTTTGATGATGTTAATACAATCCATGTCAACGGAAAAGTTGACCCGATAGATGATATTGAAACAATCAACATGGAACTTGCGCTTGCTGATATTTCAACGCTTGAAAACATTTCAAAAAGAATAGCAAAACAAGTTAAATCAGGAGATAAAGAAGCGATAATTCAAGATTCTGTTATAAAAAAATGCATGCCTTATCTTGAAAAAGGTCAGTTTATTGATTCAAGCGATTTTAACGCAGATGAGAAAAAAGCGCTTCATTTCTGTCATTTATTAATGTCAAAACCTGTTATTTATTGTGCAAATGTTTCTGAAACCGATTTGAAAGAGGGAAATGATTATACAAAAAAAGTTCAAGAATTCGCACGACAAAATGCACAGGTGGTTTTAATCTGTGCTAATTTAGAAGAAGAACTTGTTGACCTTGGCGAGGAAGAAGCAAAAAATTATTTAAACGAGCTTGGAATTGAAAACTCGGGAATTGAGCGGATGATTCAATCAGCTTATGATATTTTGAATTTGAGAACATATATTACGGCAGGCGAAAAAGAAGTCCGCGCCTGGACAATCACAAAAGGAACAAAAGCACCCGCAGCAGCAGGCGTTATTCATACGGATTTTGAAAAAGGCTTTATTAAAGCAGAAGTAGTGTCATACAATGACTTTATCTCATCAGGCTCTTGGGCAAATGCGCGAGAAAAAGGCTTGGCGCGTCTTGAGGGTAAAGATTATGTTGTTCAGGACGGAGATATTATGCTTTTTAGGTTTAATAATTAAAATAAAAATTCTAAAAAATTAAAAAACCCTTTCCTGGATTGATTTTGGAAAGGGTTTTTAGGAATATACATAATGATTTTAATGGTGATTTTATCTCTATCTTTTTGAGAATTGGAATCTTTTTCTTGCTCTTTTTCTTCCGTATTTTTTACGTTCTTTAATACGAGCATCACGGGTTAATAACCCTTCTTGTTTTAAAGATGGTTTAAATTCTTCGTTGATTTCGACTAATGCTCTTGAAATAGCAAGCTGAATAGCATCAGCC
>CAPYQR010000258.1 GCA_948742005.1 uncultured bacterium | reverse complement strand
GGGTATTATTGTTCGATTGAGTTTTTTAGGGATTTGGTTTGGAAAGCATTAAAAATGATATTAAAAAGGCAAAATTTGAAGTAAAAGTGCAACTCTACCAAGAGGACTTGATGCTACAGGAATGATTAATATTGCTACGGGAAAAATTTACCAATTTATACAAAAGATGCCGTTAAAATAGCAAATGTTTATGATAAGGAAATTGCAAAATATAACAATGGCGAAGTTAAAAAATGGATTCCATATATTGAACAAAAAGTTAAAGAACAGTTTAATAATTTTCCTTTTAGAACAGAAGATATTAAAGGACATATTTTCAAAGCTGATTCAGCACCAAGCAAGAGAATAAAGGAAGTAATGATTTTAGAATATTTTTACTTGAGAATAAAGAAGATATTTTAAAAGGAAAAGACTTTAGTGCTCAGTTTAGCAAAAATCGCAATGGAGGAAGAATAAAAGGTAATTTATATAATGCCTATGGAAAAGTTGATTTTTTAAATGGAGGTATTGACAACGACGGCAATTTGCATTTATATATGTTTGATACGTATGATTTTAATAAAAATGAAACAAACCCTGCAGTCGAAGCAGGCAGAAGAAAAATGATGGAGGGCACAATAAAAGGACATTTTAGTTTACATGAAATTGTAGTTAGCGAGGATGAATTAAACAGATTATGGTAAGAATAGGCACTTATATTTTATTTAACATGTTTGGATTTTTATATTTATTAATAATCTTCGCAATTCCCATATTTGCAATTTTAAGTATTTTTTTGCGGCATTTTTTAAATGATGAAAATGATTTTTTTATTGATTTCAACTTTTTTATGTCGCCAATCATAGCTTCTCCCCTTGCATGCTACTACATGGCAAAAATTTTCAAAATTTTTCAAATTATTGATAATTTAAAAATATCAGCCTTAAAAAAGATTCTTGTTGTTTTTTCATTATCAGTTGCCAATTTTTTAATGACATATTTAGGAATTTTTATAGATAAACGATTTTTTGATTTTAAAATAATTCCATTTTGCGCTTTTGGTTTAATCCCTGCATATTTTTTGTATAAATATTTTAATTATTTAACAATTAAATACCCGATTCCGTTTAATCGAATCGGGTATTATTGTTCGATTGAGTTTTTTAGGGATTTGGATGGAAAGATTAGAAAATAAATAAAACTTAAGAAAAATTTTTAAAATCTTTTAATGTTTCATTCATGCTCCCGCTTCTAAACCCCTGTAAATCCATTGAAACAAAAGAAAATCCAAGCCTTTTAAATTCTTTTACAATTTCTTTTCTTGTTTTTTCTTCCATTAATTTTGAAAATTCATTCTCCAAAATTTCAATTCTTGCAAGCTTGTTGTGGATTCTGACACGAACTTGATAAAAACCTTTATCTAAAAGGAATTGTTCCGCCAGTTCAACCATTTTTAATTTTTCTTTGGTAATTGTTTCACCATACTCAAACCTTGATGATAAACAGGCAAAAGACGGCTTGTTAAAGGTTTTTAAATTTCTTTTTTCGGATAAAAACCTTATTTCTTTCTTTGTTAATTGCGCAGCTCTCAACGGGCTTTTGATTCCAAGCTCCTCAATTGCACGGTGTCCCGGGCGATAGTCATTATT
>CAPYQR010000257.1:1211-1638 GCA_948742005.1 uncultured bacterium | reverse complement strand
ATTCAACATAGCCGTCATTTAATCTGTAGGCAAACTTTTTACCATCTTGCAATAAGCAAAAAGTAATATTATTGAATCCGGCAGCGGAAAAGATATTTACAACAACTGGGTTAAGCCTTGCGCTATCGGCTTTGATGAAATTGTTGCGCAAGATGCAATTGAAACAATTTTTAACGCAGAAACAATAAAAGAAAAGATTCACAACCTTTATTGTTATTCTCTAAAAAGAAGTGTTGGAAAAACATATTCAAAAGACGGAAACAATCTTTATTTTGGCAAAGTTGAAATAAAATCCAACATAACTTTAGAGAAAAAAGACCTTTCTTATGTTGTTTTGCAAACAAAAGATTATGAGATTTCCTGTTGTGTTAAGGATTTTTCTTGTATTGAAGATTTTAACCTTGAAAAGAAAGAAATTTCAAAAGCC
>CAPYQR010000257.1:0-1201 GCA_948742005.1 uncultured bacterium | reverse complement strand
TCAACAGAAGATACTATAAAGGCAATTAAAATCTATTATGAAAAGAAAATCCATACCCTAAAAGATATTCCAATAGACAGAAGAAAAAATATTCTTGAAAACCTTATTATTTCAAGATTAAAAGAAGCATCAAAAGTTTATCAGGATATGTATCAAAATCTTTTGAATCCAATATCATATTTAACAGAGCTCGGTATGGATATCCCTGAAGGCTTTAGGGTTTGTGCGAAATATACTCTTTTATCTGATTTAGAAAAGGAATTAAAGGTTTTAGAAAATAAAAATGATAAAAATATTATCAAAAAAATAGCTAAAATTAAACAACTTGCAGATAAATTCAACATAAAATTAACAACTCCTAAAGCTCAAGAAATTTTATCCAAAAAACTTATGGAGTCTTTGTTGAATCTTAAAAAAGATTTAAATATCCAAAATTGCGAAGAATTATTATATCTTTTTGAACTTCTTGAAAAATTACAAATAGATATAAAAATTCAAAATGCACAAAATGTTTTCTATTCTTTTGTCTGCGATGATTTTGAAGAATTGTTGAATCGTGTTATCAAATTAAAAGATTCAAGAAAACTTTTGCTCAGCCTTGTTGAAATTGGCAACAGATTAAACATTAATCTTGATTTTTATAAAGAAAAAATTGATTCCGTAACGGGAAAAGTTTAATAAAACTTGTTTTATTAAGTTCCCTGCGACCAGGAATTTAGATAGTTTTCCTGTTCTTGTGTTAATGTGTCAATTTTGATTCCCATAGAATCCAATTTCAGCTTTGCAATTTCAACATCAACTTCTCTTGGAAGAGTGTGGAGTTTGTTTTCAAGTTTTCCTTGATTTTTAATAACATACTCCATACCCAAGGCTTGGTTTGCAAAACTCATATCCATAACGCTTGCGGGGTGTCCTTCTGCGCAGACAAGATTTACTAATCTTCCTTGAGCTAATACATAAATTGATTTTCCGTTTTCTAAAACCCATTCATCAAGATTCGGGCGGATGTTTTTGATTTCAACAGTATGTTTTTTAAGTCCGTTAACATCAATTTCAACATCAAAATGTCCTGCGTTTGCAACAAAAGCACCTGATTTCATTGTTAACATGTCTTGTGCAGAAACAACATTTATATCTCCCGTGATTGAAAGGAAAATATCCCCTATTAAAGCAGCTTCTTTAATCGGCATTACCCTAAAGC
>CAPYQR010000256.1 GCA_948742005.1 uncultured bacterium | reverse complement strand
TTCAAACGGTTTGTTTCATAATTTTGGATAGTCGTGGTTTTTTGCTTTTGCAAAAGTTGCGCAAGGATATTTTGATTTTTCGGGATATTGTGATATTGCTCTTGGAAGTGCACTTTTGTTTAATATCAAATTGCCTGAAAACTTCAATTCTCCTTTTAAAGCAAAAAATATAATTGATTATTGGAATCGTTGGCATATGACTCTGGTACGGTTTTTAAAGGATTATGTTTTTTATCCTCTCGGCGGGGTTCAAAAAAACATGGTTAAAACTTTTTTCAATTTAATTGTAGTTGGAGGGGTTTATGGCTGTTGGAAAGCGGTCAGTCCTGTTAATATTATTTATGGTTTAATAAACGCGCTGTTAATTTATTTTAATTTGTTGTGGAAAAAGCTGATCTTGAAGTTGAACTTCAAGATCAGCGGTTTTATTGCAAATTTAATAACTTTTATAACGATTTTATTAACAACCCCTTTTATTGCACAAACAAATCTCAAATCTTCATTTACGCTTTTAAAAACAATGCTTGAATTTAATCTTGATTCAATTTCTCAATGGCATTTAAATAAAACAATAATTGAATTTTTGCCCGGGAAAATTTTTGAAGATGCAAGTTTGAGTATAATTTTGCTTGTTTTTAGTTTTTATATGATGTTTATAAGCAAAAACTCCTCTGAACTTGCAGATAAATATGTTGAAGCAAATAATACTTTCTATACAGTGATTTTAGCCCTTGTTTTAACGATTTGTACATTATCAATAACAAGATATCAGGAATTTGTTTATTTTAATTTCAATTAAGGATTGAATGGCGAAAAAAAGTTTATTCATCCAAATAAAGAAACATATTACAGTTTTTGCAATCAAATTCGGTTCTAAACTTCAACCCGCTTTCGATTTGTTCAAGTTTCCACGGCAATTCAGGCATTTTTTCAGGCTTTATTTTAGAACAAAATCCGAGTTCATATCTTAAACAATAACTTGAAGTCAAAACTTTTTTGCCTTTGATATCATCCAGATTTTCCATTGCGGTTTCAATTTTTTCAACGCCATGTCTTTTGTAAAAATCCTGCGTTTTTTGGTTTGTCGCGTTGTTTAAATAAGTTAATTCTTTTTTGTAGTAAGGATGATTGTTTTTTTTAAATTTTGAAATTTCTCTTGGAAGGTTTAATTTACGTTCGTTTCTTAATTTTTCAAAAATTTCTTTTCTTAATTTTTCAATATCATCAATAAATAAATTATCTTCAAAAACAACTTCATCAACTAAAAATTCGCAATCAACATCCAAATTGTAGAATTTTTCTTTGATTTTGGAATTTTCAATTTTTTCTTTTCCTTTTGACACTTCTAATTCAATTGAATTTTCATCTTCGTCAATCGACCTGATTTTGTAGGTGTTCGGGGTTTGATTAATTTCGAGTTTGACTGAAATCACTCTGTAATTAATTGAGTTTTCGACTTCATCAAAGCCTTTTTTGTCGATGTAGCGGAATAATTCGACATTATTTAAATCATCCTCGATTGAATCTATGAAATATCTGTTGTTTTTGATATTTTTTATTTCAAGGGTTTTTGTTTTTTGATTTTTGATTTTATATCTCAACCCGTCGACGAGTCTTCAAATTCAAAAGCTTACTCACCCGACATCATCCCCGC
>CAPYQR010000255.1 GCA_948742005.1 uncultured bacterium | reverse complement strand
CCTTAGAACTCCTTTGCTTGCAACTATATCGGGTCTTGATTTTGTTTTAAATAAAACATTGGGTGAAATCAATGACCAGCAGGAAAAGCTTTTTTGCGCCATGAAAAAAAGCTCGGAAGACATGCTCGGGCTTGTTAATGCTCTTTTGGAAGTTTACCGCTATGAAGCGGGTAAAACCTATCTTTGCAAAACTAAATTTGATATATTAAAACTTGTGTATGAGTGCTGTGAAGAATTAAAAACCCTTGCGCAAAAACAAAATATTGAAATATCGATTAATTGTGCTGAAAAAGAGATTTTTATCAATGCTGATAAAAATGAGATAAGGCGCGTTTTGGTTAATTTGGTTGGAAATGCTATTAATCATTCGCAAAACGGCTCTTTTATAAAAATTGATATTAAAAAAGAAAATTCAAATCTGTTGGTTGATGTGGTTGATGATGGAATTGGTCTGTCAAAAACAGATTGCGACAAATTATTTAACCGATTTTCACAAGGAACAAACCAAAAACGTTCAACTTCAACAGGTCTGGGGCTTTATCTTTCGCGCCAAATAATTGAGGCACATGAGGGCAAGATTTATGTTGAATCTGAATTAAATAAAGGCTCGAAATTTTCATTTGAGCTTAAAAATTCTATAAATGACAGTAAGGTGATTTTATAATGAAAAAAGAAATTAATATTTTATTGGTTGAAGACCATGAATTTACCAGATTAGGCTTAGAGATGACAATCGGAGCTGTTAAGGATTTTAATCTCGTTGCACAGGCGACAGATGGTTTTGAGGGGGTTAATGCTGCTGTTAAGTTTAATCCTGATGTGATTTTGATGGATATCGGACTGCCGAAGATGGATGGAATAAGCGCAACCAGAAAAATTAAAGAAGAATTAAAGCTTGATTGCGCGGTTTTGATGTTTACTTCAAGAGATAATAAAGAAGATATTTTTGAGGCTTTTAAAGCAGGTGCTGACGGTTATATTATGAAAGGTTCAAACAGCGATAATCTGATTAATGCAATTAAAACAGTATCAGAACATGCCGCATGGATTGACAGCGCTATTGCAAGAGTTGTTTTATCAAACATTCAAAATGAAAATGAAATAATTACGCCTAAAATTAATACACAAAAAGAATCTAATAAAAAATACGGTTTAACTAAAAAAGAACTTGAGGTTCTTGCTTTGATTGTGGATGGGCTTTCAAATCAGGAGATTTCGCAGAAACTTGTTGTTTCGATTTCGACAACGAAAGCCCATGTTCACAATATTTTACAAAAATTATATTTAAAAGACAGAACAAAAGCGGCTGTGGTTGCTCTTAAGGAGGGGCTTGTTTAATATTCCATGGTTTTTAGATGTTTTATTTATTTTTTCTTGATTAGTGTATTTTTTGTTTTTAATAATCCTGTTTTTGCTTTCAGCTTAAATAAAAATAAAAAACAACAAAAACCGCGCGAAAAAATGATTGAAACCCGTCAGGAATGGGAATTGGAAGCACAGAATATCCCGCTTCATCTGCGTGAAACAGTAAAATATGAAGAAAATTTTGAAGAAGCAAAAAACGCAAAAACAAATAATAAATCTAAAATTAAATTTAATAATGCAAAAAAATTTCACCTTACTCCTGTTTATATTTTTGAAAGCTATAATTATCCTGCAGGTTCAAGA
>CAPYQR010000254.1 GCA_948742005.1 uncultured bacterium | reverse complement strand
GCATTTATCAGGAGGAAAGATAGGTGAAATTTACCTTTTGGGCGGCGAGCCTTTGCTGCATCCTAATATTACGGAATTTTTCCCTATTACAAGAAATTTATTCAGAAACTCAAAAATAATTGTAATTACAAACGGAATCCTGCTTGCACAGCAAGATGATAATTTTTGGAAAGCTTGCAGACGTTCTGAAATCCAAATTTGGATTTCCGTTTACGATTCACTTAAGATAAATTATAATCTAATTCAACAAAAAGCAGCGGATTTTAATGTAACCATCTTTTACACATCGACCACAAGAAACAATGAAAACAAAAAATCATGGACAAAATATAAACTTGACCCAAAAGGAGAACAATATTGGGCAGATTCTTTCAGGCATTGCGCAATAAAAAACTGCGTAACATTAAAAAACGGTAAATTATACACATGTCCGACAATGGCACACATAGAACACTTTAACAAGCAATTTAATTTAAATTTAATACCCAATGAATACGATTTTATTGACATCTATAAAGTTAATGATTACGAAACAATATTATCTGCAATGGTGAAGCCTGTTTCATTCTGCAGATTTTGCAAAACAAAAGAATATGAAGAAACTTTTTGGGAAAGAACCAAAAAAGAATTAAGCGAATGGACTTAATTATATAAAACATTATTCTTTTGTTAAAATAACTGCATCAGGTATATAATTAACTGTTTCTATACCGAATTTTTCCGCATTATAAGCATTATTTTGATTTATCCCCCGAGTCCATTCATCGGTTCTATAAACCTTTGAAAAGCGCAAATATTCTAAAAACTGCTTTGAATAATTAGTAAAATTCAATCTGTCGATTTGAATATCAACATCCTGTTTATATAGCGCATCCCCTAATGCATTTGAGCGCAAATCCTCAACGATATACACTCCTTTTTTATTCAAAAGAGGAAAAAATTGTTCAAACAAAATTCTTTGGCTAAACCATGAATGAAAACAATCATCTATTATTATATTAACGTTTTGTGCATATTTTTCAATTTCAGCTTTTAAATCAAGCGAAAAAATATCTTTTTCGATTATTTTTATTCTTTTATTTTCATAAACAGATTCATCAATTTCAGACACATTTTTATCAACGCCAATAATAAAAGCGTTTTTAAAATATTCGCTCCACATTTTGAGCGATTGCCCTTTATAAACACCAAACTCAATCAGCGTAAATTCATCATTACGAAATTGATACATAAAACGCTCATAATGTCTTAAAAAATCGCACGGCGGAAGCTCCGAACATTCACTCGCTTTATCAGTACCGAATTTTTTACCCAATTCGTCTAATTTAAATAGTTCATGCATAATGATATTATAAACTATATTTTATTAATTTTCTGTTAGTTTTAGCACAAAAGTTAACAATTGACTTAATTAATTATGTGTTATAAACTAGTAGATGCGTCAAAATTACAATTACGGGAGGTTGAATAATGTATAATGTTTATATTAAAAAACAAAATTCCTACAATCCTGATTTAGCCGGCGAATTTTCAAACATAAACGATGCTGTTAAATTTGCCACAGAAGCAAAAGAAAAGGATTCAACAATATCATACACAATTGAAGAAACCTCAGGACATTTTGACAGCTATGGTGAACCCCTTTCGACCGTTGTTCGAAGAGGATAAAG
>CAPYQR010000253.1 GCA_948742005.1 uncultured bacterium | reverse complement strand
CTTGAATGCTGTTTCTAAATAAAAGCGCTTTTTCAAATTCAAGATTTGAAGAAGCAAGCTCCATTTGAGATTTTAGAATTTTTAAAAGCTCTTTTCTCTTACCCGATAAAAAAAGTTCAACATTTTTAATAATTTGGCTATATTCTTCCTTATTAATTTTATTCTGACAAGGACCTGCGCATTGACCGATATCATAATAAAGACAAGGGCGGGTTTTATATTTCGGAGTTTTGCATTTTTTAATCGGAAAAATTTTATTAATGACTTCTAATGTAGCATGCATCGCCCGAACATCCGTATAAGGGCCGAAATATTTTCCTTTCAGCATGTTTTTATTTGCACGCCGCGCAATTATGATTCTGGGGTAGTCTTCTTTTGTTATAATAAAATAGGGGAATTTTTTATCATCTTTTAATAAAATATTGTATTTTGGTTTATGTTTTTTTATAAGTTCGTTTTCTAAAATCAACGCTTCAATTTCAGAATTGACAACAATACATTCTATTTTTTCAATTTGAGGAACCATAACGCTTAATTTTGCGCTGTCTTTTTTATCTCCCATAAAATAGCTGTTTACACGATTGTAAAGATTTTTCGCTTTTCCGATATAAATCAATTCGCCTTTTTTATCAAAATATTGATAACACCCCGGAAGCTTAGGCATTGATTTAACTTGTTTTTTGATTTCCTCGTTTTTAAAACTCATATAAATATATTAACATAATTCATTTTACGTTATAAAAAATATTTTTGTGGAACATATTACGTAAGTATTGACAGTCTAAGGAAAGACAGGTAGATTATGATATTAGAATTTAAAGTTGACGAACTTTCGGTTCAAGGTGCATGGTTAAAGACTTTGTATGAATTAATTGATGAATTAAATTGCAAAAGCCAGACTTTTATGGAAGAAAAATACAACACGAACAGAAACTGTTTTGCTCCTGTCCGTGTAGTTAAAGTTGTTGGTTCTAATTCAATGCTGGGCTGGTTAAAATTAAGAATGGAGAGGTATAATCATTTTATTGACTCACTAAATTCTCAAGATGTTTTCTGCGCAACATTTCTAGACGAAGACGAATTAGAAAATAAAGACGAAATAATCTAGACAATCATAAATTCAACATTCAAGAATTCATTAGTTGCATAATTAACTTGCAATTCTTGAATTTTAGCATTAATTTTTTCAGAACCGAATTTCAATTCCCATTGAGCATCTTTATTGTCCCTGTAAGCCATTTCAAATTCATGGGTGTTGATTTGAATATTGCGTGCATCAACTCCCTTACCGTAAATTGAACCCGGTAAAAAGCCTGCGCTTCTGATTTGGCGGGGATTTTTGTTTTCTTCTCTTTTTTCTACATTAATTACAGCATTTGCCATTTTATTCTCCTTGACTTAATGTCTTGCTTAATCTTTAATATTTATGTATCACTATTATATTTGTTAAATAAAAAAATGCAATTTTTATCCAAAACAGTTTTAAAAAAATTCATAAATAAAGAAATTTCATCGGTTGGTTTTGACGAAAGCTATATTGAAAACGCAGTTAAAAAACATTTGTTTTTATCAATTAAAATTTTTGACGTAACGCCCTCTCAAGCAACAATAATCAAACAAAGCGCGCTGTCATGCGGTTGTGATTGTGCGGTAAACCGCGGAGTAATTGAT
>CAPYQR010000252.1 GCA_948742005.1 uncultured bacterium | reverse complement strand
GCATTGCCCTTGAGAAGATCCTCGCGGGTCATGCCAGCCTTACGGGCAGCACAGCCTGACCTGACAAAAACAAAATAATTCTGTTTATCAATTTGCCATTTATCGCTTTTTGTGCTGGAGAAAAGATTTTTTTAGCATAAATTGAACCGCATTCAATAATTCCTTGATAAGCCAATCTCGAATTTGATGTTGTAACTTTTAAAAGAGGGGCGATTTTTCTGACAAAAGCGTTGCCAAGCCCTGTGACTACAGGAGATAAAACGCCGTTAATCATTCCCGTAATTGAATCATAAGCAGCACTTTTGTATTCACGTTTGGCAGATATAGCATCAGCCTTTTTGACAGCCATTTTGCCCAGAGCTCCAACAAGCGCGCAGCAGCCAAGACCCGTCATCAAACTTGCACCCAAAGGCATAATAAGGCTAAACATTGCCAAACTCAAAGAACAAGAGCACATATCCCCCGCAAAATCCAAAACTTTCTTTTGTTTGTCGTAATATTTTTCAATTGCTTCTTTTGTTTCTTTTGCTCCTGTAAGGTTTAATTTATTATCTTCGAGCATTTTTTTAATATTTTTAGAGCTGTTTTTATGTCCGATTAAATTTTTAAAAAAATCCCAGCTTTTACATATGATTCCTTGTTTATTGTAAATTGTTTCAAATTGATCTTTTAAAATTTCATAATTTAATTCCTGATTTTTAATATCACAAAAATCATAAGATTTAGCACCTAAGAAAGGTGACGAAAAGGAATTTGACGAATAATTTTTGGTTATTCTGCGATAATCCGAAAAAGATTCGACTTTAACATTCAACGCATTATTAATCGAATTGTCAAGCATATATATTAAAACAAAAAAATCCAATAAAAATTGCTTAAATTTTACAAAATAAAATACCGCACCCAAACAGGCACGGTATTTTTTAAATTTATAATTAACAGACTATCTTACTTTAAATACAATATTTGCAACAGCAGTTACTTTTTTATCAATCGTTGTAGTATCGTTATAGCCGTAATCGGAAACATTAGTTGAATCAGCAGGGGTTATTTGAAAAACACCCATTTTCATCGATTGAACTCTGCCAACATGTGAGCCTGTAGCGCTTAACATTGAAGCTGCTCTTTGTTTAGCATCAATTGATGCTTCTTTTAAAAGATCAATTTTAATTGAGGCAAGGTCTGAATAATAATATTCAGGCTGCATTACATTAAGACTGACACCGTTTGCAACAAGATTTTGAATATCAGTTGAAATTTCTTTAATTTTTTGAACATCGGTTGATTTAAATTCTATTGCTTGTTCAGCGTTATAACTTACAGGAGAATCCATATCCAACCCGCCGTTTGGAATGTGTCTATAGTTATAATATCCGCTTATTGCTTTAACTTCTATGTTTTTTGCTTCTATTCCTTTAGCATTTAAATAATCCAAAACTTTTGGCAATTGAGCTTTTAATAGATTATAGCTGTCTTTTTGGGTAGGTGCTTTGGAAGTTATCGAAACTTGAAGTTTTGCATTGTCAGATTTTACTATTTTAGATGCAGAACCGGTTACTGTAATATTTTCATTTCTTTGAATTTTTGAAGCAAAGATTAATGACGATAATAAAATCGCAATACAAATTATTGCACATGAAACAAGAATCTGAAATTCTTTAATTTTTTCCATAACTCCTCCTTTGAATTTACCAATCATATTTACA
>CAPYQR010000251.1 GCA_948742005.1 uncultured bacterium | reverse complement strand
GTCGAAGGGTGTGCTGATTTTGTTAAAACATCAACCGGTTTTGTTAAAAACGGAGCAGGCGCTAAAGTAGAGGATGTTGAATTAATGTATAAAACAGTTTCGCCTTATAATCTTCAAGTTAAAGCTTCAGGCGGAATTAAAACTTTTGAATATGCAAATAAGTTAATAAAAGCAGGCGCAACAAGACTTGGAACATCATCAGGCACAGATATTATCAACCAACAGAAAGGCTAAAAATGACTAAAGAAGAAAACAAAATCACAATTCGCTCTGACAGAGATTCGGATTATACTTTTATGTATAAAGGTGAAGAAGTTGTCTTAAAGGCAAGAAGTGTTGTTTCTGTTGCAGATGGTCTTAAAAATGTCGTTTTTCCGACAGTTGCAATGAAAATCATGAATAATTTAATAGTAATTAAGGAAGATGTTAAATAAATGGAAAATGATGTAAATCAAGTAATAATTACCGTAACAGGAAAAGATAAAGTTGGAATCGTTAGCTCTGTTTCAAATTGTCTTGCAAAACACAGCGTTAATATTGAAGATATTAAACAAACAATCATGCAGGAAGATTTTGTCATGATAATGCTTTGTGATATTGAAAAAATGAGCGTTTCTTTTAAAGAATTTAAAGACAACTTAATCAAACTCGGCGAAGAATTAAAAATGGAAATCTGGGTTCAAAAAAAAGAACTTTTTGATAAAATGCACACAATTTAAAATTTTAAATAACAAAACCAAAGGTAAAAATGTCTTATTTTAATCAAAAACAAATAATTGAAACAATAAAGATGATTAAGATTCATCATCTGGATATCAGAACAACAACACTTTCTTTAAGCTTAAGAGATTGTGCTTCCTCAAGCGTTAAAAAAACAGGTCAGAAAATTTATGATAAAATCTTAAAATACGCATCAAACTTTGTTAATCTTGCAAACGAAATTGAAAACGAATATTCAATCCCGATTGTAAATAAAAGAATAGCTCTGACACCGATTTCCTTGGTGGGGGAGAGCTGTGATGACCTTGATTATGTTTATTTGGCTCAAATTATTGACAAAGCAGGTACTGATGTCGGCGTTGATTTTATCGGCGGGTTTTCGGCTCTTGTTGATAAAGGTTTTACAAAAGGTGATTTAAAATTTTTTGAACAAATCCCCCAAGCCCTTGCTTCAACAAACAAACTCTGCTCAAGTGTTAACCTTGGAACGTCTAAGGCGGGGGTTAACATGGATGCTGTTTTAAAAACGGCAGAAGTTATCAAAAAAACGGCAGAATTAACAAAAGATAAAGACAGCATTGGCGCTGCGAAATTTGTTTGTTTTTGTAATGCCGTAACAGATAATCCTTTTATGGCGGGAGCGTTTTGCGGGGTTAATGAAGCAGAATGCACTCTTAATATCGGCGTTTCAGGCCCCGGGGTTGTATCGAGTGCTATAGCGGAGCTTGATAAAACCGCGGATTTTGGTGAAGTCAGCAATTTGATTAAGAAAATGGCTTTTAAAATTACAACCTCGGGCGAACTTATCGGAAGAAGATTAGCAAAAAAACTTGATATTCCTTTTGGAATAATCGACCTTTCTCTTGCTCCGACTCCTTTGGAGGGTGATAGTGTAGCGGAAATTTTTAAGGCTATGGGCTTGGAGCAAGCAGGAGCACACGGGACAACGATGGCACTTGCGATGCTTAACGATGCGGTTAAAAAAGGCGGAACGATGGCTTCAAGCTATGT
>CAPYQR010000250.1 GCA_948742005.1 uncultured bacterium | reverse complement strand
CTTACAACAAGATTTGTTGTTGAAGTATTCCAGCCTGCATCCAATCTTGAATTATTGGTTCTATATCTTCCGATAACACCAATCCCGAGATTACCATCTCCTAATGTCAGTGCAGGCATGACTTTTAAAGAGTTTCCTTTTGGCATCCTATAAACCAGACCGTAACCGATATAAGTGCCAAAATTCCTCAATGTTCCTGCTTCAGGGGTGTTTGTTTCTATATTTTGCTGCTGCTTGTCTGAAATTATTTCAATATCTGAATTGTGAACAACTTTGTGTTTGTTGTAATAAATATTAGAGCCTTTTAAAACAATTGCGTTGTGGTCTTTGTAGCTCGTTAGGACAATTTCTTTAGCATTAATTCTATATGTTTGAGGTTTTGCTTGTCCGTTTGTCTGGCGTATCATGTTTTTGTTTTTAATATAGTCGATTGAAACATTTTCAAATCTTTGAAAACCGCTTGATTCAAGGATAATATCCTGTTGTCTTGTGCTTTTTATTGTTCCGTTGAGTATTTGTAAATCATTCGCAATTAAAAAACTTTCCTGTGCTTTGATAACAAAAGAATAAGCATTTATTGTCGGATTATCCATCAAAATATTCTGCTCGTTTAAATCAACAAGCAAATATTCTCCGCTCATTACAACTCCGTCTTTAATGACTTTTACGTTTTTATGAAGTTTTAATGTCTGACTTGCTTTGTCTAAAACAGCTTCATCACCTTTAAGAGTGATTTTTTGAGGTTTTGCAATTATTTCAACATGTCCTTTTGCGTAGACATTTCCTGAATTGTCATCATAATTTATCTTGTCTGCGTTAATTTGGAATTTGTTTTTGTCTGCAACAATCTCTTCTTGTTCGTTTTCTTTTTGCGTTTTTAAGATTTTATCGTCTTCAATAACTCTTTCATCTTCTAAATCGCCCTCAAGAATTGCTTGTTTTTTTCTTTTCTTTTTATTGAAGAAATTTCTTGTCTTGTTTTCGATTTTTGTTCCAAGACTGTTTTCGTTGCTAAAATTAGGCAATTCAGGATCATTAAAAGTCGGAATTTTTTCTTCTTCAAATGAAGTTTGAATTTCATTAATGTTTTCTATGGTTTTCGCTTTAATTACTTCACATTGTGCATTTGCACTATCCATAAAGCATGCACTTAAAACCAGAAAAAGAAATATTATACTTATTTTATTGCTTGTCTTGACCAATTTTTGCCTTTTTGCTTTCTTGTTTTTAAATTTACAATAAAAATAATTCTAATTCAAACTATCTTATGAAATTTAGAGGATTTACAGGATTTCCTTTTTGGCGGACTTCAAAATGTAAATGAGGACCTGTTGAATAGCCTGTTGTGCCGACTTTTCCGATGACTGCGCCCTTGGCGACATTTGCCCCCTGTGCTATTGTAGCAGTTGAAAGGTGTGCGTATAAGGTTGTTGTCGGGATTCCGTTGATGTTGCCATGGTTAATGATAACAACTTTTCCATACCCGCTATACCATCCGACAAAAATTACTCTGCCGGAGTTTGCCGCTCTTATTGGCGTGCCGTAAGGCGAGGAGATGTCTATACCTGAGTGGAAAATTTTTCTTTTGAAAATAGGGTGCATTCTAGAGCCATAAGGAGAAGTGATTTTTCCGCCGACAGGTCTTGTAAAGCCGCCTGTTACAACAACGTTTGAGCCGGTTTTTTCGGTTTTTTTCATCTCCTGGTTAATCATTTGCGAAATTGCCTTAGACTGGCGCGCTAAATCTTTTT
>CAPYQR010000249.1 GCA_948742005.1 uncultured bacterium | reverse complement strand
CTTGTAATGGCGGGAGATATTGTATCTAAAATTGCTAAAGAAAATGATGTTCAAATTTTACCTATTGATTCTGAGCATAGTGCAATTTTGCAATGTCTTAAAAATAACACCTTAAATTACAATAAAAATAATTTTTCAAAAAGATTATGGATAACAGCCTCAGGCGGACCTTTTTTGAATAATTCAAGAGAAGAGATGAAAAATTTCAGTGCAAAAGATGCGCTTAATCATCCAAGATGGTCAATGGGTAAAAAAATAACAGTAGATTGTTCAACGCTTGTTAACAAAGGGCTTGAAGTTATTGAAGCGCATTATTTATTTGATTATGATTATGAGAATATAAAAATTGTTATACATCCTCAAAGCATTGTTCATTCTATGGTCGAATTTGTCGACGGGTCTTTTATTGCGCAAATGGGTCTTGCTTCTATGCATATTCCGATTCAATATGCAATAACTTATCCTGAGCGGATTGAGGGAATTAAAACGGATAGTTTTAATATTTTTAACCAAAAGTTGGAATTTTTTGAGCCTGATTTTGAAAAATTTCCTCTTTTGAAATTAACACTTGATTGCGCTAAAAAAGGCGGGATTTTAAATACGGTTTTGAACGCTGCAAATGAAATTGCCGTTTATAAATTTTTAAGCGGTAAAATTAATTTTTTAGATATTGAAAAAATTGTTTTCAAGGAAATTGAGAATGCTCAAAATATCCAAAGCCCGACTCTTGATGAGATTTTGGAAGTTGATAAAAATATAAGAGAAAAATTAAATAAAATTATTTAATTTTATTTTTTATGTTAATTTTAACCTCTGATAACGGTCCGTTATTTGGTGCTTTTACATTATTTACATAATTAACGGCATAAAAATAAGGAAATTTTACAAGCCATGAACATTTCATTAAAATTGAAACAGCATCAGCGCCATTGTTCAAAACCAGCTGGTCGATTGTTTTTTCGTAAGCAGGAGAGAGTGAAGAAAAAAGTTTTATAAAATAATCACCTGAACTTACGAGCCCGTAGCCTGTTGTCGCTAAAGGATTTTGTACAATTTGAGTCATTGTTATCGTGTTTTCGTCATTTTGAATATCCATTAAATCTTTTGGAAATTCAAACGTTGTTTTATCTTCCTGTGTAATTTCATACCAGTTTCCCTCGTATGAAAGCTTGATTGTGTTTGATTTGGGCATGTAAATATCATCCATAACAGGTGCTAGGATAATATCTCCGTCAAAACTAATCAGTCCGTATTTGTAATTTTTACAAACAAGAAACATTTTGCCATATAAAAGGTTAATTGATGAATATTCCAAAGGAACAATCAAATTAGCATTTTCATCATAAAGACAATATTTTCCGCCTTTTGCAAATTTTGCAAAACGTCCTGCTATTCTTTGCGCCTGGGTGTATTTTGGTTCAATTAAAATTTCGCCGCTGTTTGAAATTATCCCGTATTTATTTTTGTATAAAAAAAGCCAGGATTTGTCTTTTAGGCGTATTAACTTTGAATATTTTGCTTCGGTTATTTTTTCGTTATTTTTAATCAAGCCGAATTTATTGTCTTGTGAATAAGTGTGGGTTAATTCTTCGCAAAAAGCGCAGCCGGCAAGAGCGAAAAATAAAATCGGAATGATAAATATTGTGTTTTTAATAAAATTTTTATGTTTCATAAAAATATAATAGCATAAATTTTTTATGTTATACTTTTGTATATGTCAAAATTTAAAATTGCAAAAATAACAATATTTTCA
>CAPYQR010000248.1:429-1869 GCA_948742005.1 uncultured bacterium | reverse complement strand
CCCGAGGGGCTTTTGAACTTTTTTATTCAATCATTAGGCTTGAAACCAATCGGCTGGCTTTCAGATCCAAAATTTGCAATGATTTCTGTTGCTTTAGTTACGATTTTTCGCGGAATCGGCTATTATATGATGATTTATTTAAGCGCACTTTTAAGCGTTCCTCAAGAACTCTATGAAGCAGCAGAAGTGGATGGCGCTACAGGATTTAGAAAACATTGGATTATCACAATCCCGCATTTGATGCCTGTTATTGCGCTTGTGAGTACAATAAGCTCAATTTCAGCCCTTAAAGCATTCACCGAAATTTACGTAATGACAAAAGGCGGGCCATTGGATTCAACCAAAACCATGGTTTATTATATTTATCAATACGCGTTTGAAAATCTTGACCTCGGATTAGCTTCTGCGGGCGCTGTAATTTTATTAATAATAATTATGGGATTTTCGATTTTGAATATATTTGTTTTTGAAAAGGATAAATATAGAATATGATTAAAAAAGGATTAAAAATTTTATCAACACATTTAATAATCATATTTATTTGCATTTTGTGCGTTTTGCCCTTTTTATGGCTTTTATCAACCGCACTCAAAGGCAGAAGCGAAAATATTTTTGCTTATCCTCCTGTTTTTATCCCCAGGGATTTTACTTTTGATAATTTTAAGGAAGTCTTAAAACTTGTTCCCATCTTAAGATATGTTTTAAACAGCTTGATTGTAGCTTTTATTGCGGTTTTTTCAAACATCTTGTTTTCAGCACTCGCCGCCTATCCTTTGGCAAGAATGAATTTTTTAGGCAAAAAAGTTATCTTTTTTTCAATTCTTGCAACACTTATGATACCTTTTCAAGCGATTATGGTTCCGATTTATTTAATAATTTTAAAATTAAATTTAATTGACTCATATTCAACCTTGAATGGATACTTGGGACTTATTTTGCCTTTTGCCGTTAATGCATTTGGGATTTTCCTTTTAAGGCAGGCTTTTTTAACAATCCCGAAAGAAATAGAGGAAAGTGCCGTTGTAGATGGGTGTAATTCTTTGCAGATTTTTGCTAAAATCCTGCTTCCGATGATTAAACCACAGATTGCAGTTCTTGCAATTTTTACATTTATCTCTTCATGGGGTGAATTTTTATGGCCGAGCATTGTTTTAACAAACGAAAATTTATACACACTGCCTGTTGGAATTAATAATATGTCATCAACCTTTGGCGCAGATTACAGGCTTGTCGCGGCAGGGGCAGTTATTTCCATTATTCCGATTTTAATATTTTTCTTATCATTACAAAAATATTTCATAAAAGGCGAAACACAAGGTGCAGTTAAAGGTTAGATTACAAAAAAGGAAAAGTTGAGGTAAAAATGCTTAAAACTCTAGATTTTAGAACACAAGGAACATGCGCAAAAAGAATTCTTGTCGTACTTGAAGATGATATAAT
>CAPYQR010000248.1:0-419 GCA_948742005.1 uncultured bacterium | reverse complement strand
AATTAAAGAAGTCGGATTCGAAGGCGGATGCAACGGAAATCTTCAAGGAATCAGCTCTCTTGTTCGAGGGATGAATATCAATGATGTTATTGCAAAGCTGAAAGGAATCCGCTGCGGCGCAAAGCCTACAAGCTGCCCTGACCAGTTAGCATTGTGCTTGATTGAACATCTGGAAAAACAAAAAACAGCTGTTTAATTTAAATTTATAAAATTAATCTTATGCCCTGTTAAAAATCCTCACTCGAGCAATTTTTAACAGGGCATAAGTTTCTCTTCAAATCCCATCTCAATCAATATATGATGTTTTTCTTCTCTCTCTATAATCTCTACAAACCATGGAGGTTTATAATAATCTTATTTATTAATTCTAAAGTTAATCATAGCCTTGTGGTTAACTGCAATAAGCTCCATTGAACTCC
>CAPYQR010000247.1 GCA_948742005.1 uncultured bacterium | reverse complement strand
GCTACATCGCCAACCCAACAAAAAGAACAGCAACAACAGGAAAGATTATCGTTAAATATCTTGTTTGAAGAACCATTTGAGCATTTTTCGAAAGAAAATAAAGCACTATAAGAAAAATTATCGAAGGCGTAGAAAATAAATAAAAATTCTTATTCTTGCTAAAAATAGCACGAATCAAAGCCCAAAGTGCAATAAAAACAGGAATAATCACAAATGAAATATATGAAAAACTATCTAAATTGTCAAACATATCCCGATAGATAATAAAATCCCGAGCAACAATTTGAGCATTGTGATTTGCAAAGAAATTTTCCAAAATATCATAAATTACGCAAACGTTAAAAGGAAAATTATCCAAAGGATAATAAGTAAGCGTGCTGTGCATTTTTGAAATATTCAAAAAGGTAAAGCAAACCAAAGGAGAGGTTAGAAGAAGAATTGTTAAATTTGAAATTAAGAATTTTATTAAATTTTTATTCTTAGCGGAAATAATTCCAACAACAAAATAACTCAAAAGCAATAAAGGAGTTATTGAAAAAGTATAAAAAAGAGAAGATGCACTTATTATAAAAGCAAGAGTGCTTTTTTTATCAAAGTTCAGAAGCATTTTACAAAAAGAAAATGCTAAAATCAAAGATAACACCAAAACCAAAGAATAAAAACGGGTTTCTGTTGAATAATAAATGCAAAAGGTATTAAAAGTTAGAAAAATAACAGAAAAATACGCGGTTGTTTTATTAAATAAATTTTTAGCAAAATAAAAAACAAGAGGAACAAAAGGCAAAGTTAAAAATATTGAACAAAATCTCATCACATCAGGCTTGTCGCCGAAAAATTTTATCCAAAAATGAAGAATTACAAAATATAAAGGCATGTGAATATCTTCATTTAATGCCGCAAAAGAGCAGGATAAAAATGAATCTTTTTGCGCAAAATACCATGAATATAGTTCATCTTGCCAAAGAGCGCCGATATTTTTAAGGCATAAGATTTTAAGAATAGTTGAGGTCACAGTGATTAATAAAATTGTCAGTGCTTCAATTTTATTAGACTTGATGTAATTTTTAAAACTGTTTATAAAAATATTAAATATATTCATAGGCTTATTTAATTTTAACATAATTAAATAAGCCTATATGAATTATAAATAAATATTAATCTGATATTTTAGCTTACATAATATAATGGTGTACCTTGTACAGGTTGTAATTTTTCTTTTTTTATAATGCTTGCTTTTTTAAAAATATCTTCCAATTTTTTATATTTTTCTTTAATTGCATCAGATGCATTATCCAATCGCTGAATTTCGGAAGAATCCGGATGAGTAAGATTAAGCAATTGTTTGGCGGTTTTCTTTGTGGGATTTTTTTCAAATTCTGCCATTAATTTTTGTGCTTTTTTGTATTTTACATCCAATATATGCATTATATTTGAATCTTGACCATCTTGTTTTTTAATTTCAACTTTTTTGCTTGTATCAAGCAAGGAATAATCTTCTTTTACCCCATATTTAGCATCAACATATTGCTGATGCCCACCGCTTGTTGTTACAATATATTTTCCATTACCATAATCCACAATTCCTGTACCGTTTTTATCAATTGTAATTTTATGACCTGCATCCGTAATATAAGTTCCCGGTTCGGTTGTATCTTTTGTGAATTTTTTAAGCGGCCCTACAAAACCATCTTCATAAGGACGGACAACTTTGGAATTATTAACCTTAGAACCTAAATCTTCAGCAGAATCAGCAGCCTTTTGCGCCATTTCCGAAGCTTTATTGTCGGTTAAAAGTTTGGTTGTTGTTTTATTTGAAATATCAGTTGCTTTTTTGGAAGCATCTTCAACGACAGTTTGTGCCGCTTGAGC
>CAPYQR010000246.1 GCA_948742005.1 uncultured bacterium | reverse complement strand
CCCAAATGCTTAATAATAAGCGCAATTGTAGGAAACTCAGGCGTTACTTCGTGCTTAAAAAGTTTATAAAAATAAGTTCTGTTTATTCCGCTTTTGCGTGCAAAATCGCTGATTGAGCCTTGAAGCTTAATTAAAGGTTCAAGTGAAAATAAAAAAGCTTCAATATTGTTATCTTTGATATATTCATTCAATAATTCACTTATATATTCTTTTTGTAGTTCAATGTTGTCTTTTAAATAATCAAGAGAATTATATTCAATTGTTTTATTATTCATTACTATCTCCTTTCTTATAATCTTCAAGATATATTTGAGCGGTCTTAATGTCGTTTGATTGTCTTTGCTTGTTTCCTGCGTTTAAAAGTAAGATTATTGTATTTTCATCTTCATAAAAATAAATTCTCTCAGCCATAAAGTCCTATTTTAAGCCTTTCTATTCTAACTAAAACTTTAGCTTGAATTGATTTATCTAAATTGCAAAACCATTCATCATACGGAATTTTACCATTTGGCAATTGATATTTTAAAATAGTCTTCATATTATTAGTGTATCATATAAGATACATATTGTCAATATTGCCAATAAAACAAAGCCTGATTTAACAAAAGTTTAAATAAGGTCATAACTTACACAGGCATTATTTTATTTTATAATAAAATAAACAATAGATTTTCAAAACCATAAACAAGAAAGGTTAAAAATGACAAATAGCAATATTATAATTTTAGGAATCGACATTCAGGATAAACTTGTTAAAATGATTGAAAATTCCGCGATGGGAAAATTTGATGTTAAAAATAACGCAATTAAATTATTAAAAGCTGCAAAAATTCTTGATATCAAAACAATTCTAACACAGCAATATCCAAAAGGGCTGGGGGATACAATTGAGGAAATTAAAAACATTAAAGACTTCAAAACTTTTGATAAAAATTCATTCAGCGCATTAGACGAAAATGAAATCAGGGAATATTTTCCGCAAAATTATGATAAAAAAACCAAGGTTATAGTTTTCGGGATTGAAACGCACATTTGTGTTTACCAAACAGTTTTGGATTTAATTAAAACAGGTTTTATGGTTGATGTTGTCTGTGATTGCTGTGCTTCAAGAGATGAATTTAACCACAAAACAGCGCTTGAATTGATGAAACAAAAAGGGGCAGAAGTTAAAACGCTTGAAATATTGTTGTTTGAATTTTTAAAAAGTTCAAAACATCCGAATTTCAAAGAAATTCAAGGGTTGATTAAATAATTTCACCCAATTAAAAAATATTTAAAAAATTATCATAAAAAATACTTTAATTGCTGTCAAAAACATTATTCTAAACCTCTGATAGATTTCTCATTATATCACCGAATTGATTTAAAAGGATTATTGAGTCTTCTTTTGTGATTGCGCCTTTTGTATTTTGGATATTGAGTGCTGTATTATAAACATCCGTAAAAATATTAAAAGGATAAATCACTCCGCCCAAAGCACATGATGAACGCACAACAGCGCTTCCATCGGAATTAATTATTCTGAAAATATTTGAATCAAATAAATTTTCAACCATTGAATTTAAGAACAATTTTTTAGATTCTTTATTCAAAATCGCACAAGCAACAATTATAGAATTATAAGGATAAATTTTTAAATCGGTTCTTGATTTAAAAGATATTGTTGTATCGTTTGGAACTTTGAACGAAAATGAATACAGCGTTTTTGATTTCACACATTAATCCTTTCGCTTCTTTTCATAGATTAAATAAAACAAATAAAAGACTGAAATTGACCAAAATTTATTAAATAGTTTAAAAATTGTTACACAGCGAAACATAAAAAATTTTATGCTAGAATTAATATATGGCTGAGCGCAAGTATTAAAAGATTTAAGGAGAGGATATGAAAAAATACAGAATAGGGA
>CAPYQR010000245.1 GCA_948742005.1 uncultured bacterium | reverse complement strand
AAAAGTTCTGTTAACCCGCGGGGAAAACGGCATGGCTCTTTTTGAAATTGTTGAAAGCCCGCAAAATCTTCAAAAACAAATAAAATTTACAAAAATTCCCGCATATAACAAAAAAGAAGTGTTTGATGTTACAGGTGCGGGCGATACGGTTGTTGCGAGTTTTACGCTTGCGCTTTGTGCAGGGTTTAGCGCTTATGAAGCTATGTGTATCGGAAATTTGGCCGCAAGTATTGTAATCAGGTATTTCGGCTGTCATACGATTACAATTGATGATTTAAAAGATGAAATAAAACGCGAATTATGCAAAAATAAAGGAAAAAATAATGAGCTTTATTAAAAAATTACGACCATTTGATTATTTAGTTATATTAATCATCCTGATTATGTTTGTTGCAGGTATTTTAACTTTTAGCGGAAAAAGAGCCACTTCTTCAAACCAAATTGAAGCAACAACAGATATTGATATCGAAATTTATTTAAGAGGCGTAACTTCAACGTCAGAAGAACCCGTCTTTAAAGCAGGTGATGAAACTTTTATAACAATAAGAAACGTTCCTTATACAAAATTAAAAATTAAAGAAGTAAAATTTAACAAAAGACAGGTAATTTTGCCCTCAATAAATCCTAATAAACCTTATATTCTGGTAAATGATGAAACTTCTCCATATCAATATGATTATTTGATAAAAGTCACAGACAGCGCCAAAATCACAAAAGACGGAGATGCGGTTGTCGGCGGAAACAAGGTTAAAATAGGAATTCCAATGACATTAGAGGGTGCTAAATATAAACTTAACGGAGTTATTGCAAATATAATTCCGAACCCAACCCCTGAAACAACAAAACATGATGAAGAAGAATTAGAAGATTTAGATAAACACACAAAATTAAACCAAGATGTTCACTAATATTAGAAAATTTATAAATAACAGTTTTTTGATGGATAATATTGATAATATTGCATTCCTTGTATTATTATCCGTGCTTTTTTGTACATTGTTTGCCCAAAGCGAAGTCTTGGGTGCGCTATCGTTAATTTTTTCATTTTTAATTATTTTTAAAATTATTATTAAAACTCCCGAAAATTTAAATTTAAAATTGTGTGATTATAAAAAAGCGATTTTTATATATTTCCTTTTTGTAACATTAAGCCTTTTTGCCTCTTCTTTATTTGCTTTGAGTTTACATGGCTATATTAAAACATTGATTTATATCCTTTTTTTCTTTTGTGCTGCAAGTTTTTTCAGGGCAAATAAAAATAAAATCACTTTTACGATTATTTTCGTAACTTTATTAACAAGTTTTGAATCAATCATAGCTATAATTCAAAATTATTCAGGTGTAGCAGCGATTTCAGGCTGGCAGGATATGTCTAATATTAACCCTGAACAAATAATTTCAAGAGCCTACGGAACTTTGAAGCCATATAATCCAAATCTTCTTGCGGGATATCTTCTTTGTGCTCTAGGGGGTTATATCCACACGATTCTTTATTATTTAAATTCTCAAAAAAGAAAAACGGCACTTGTTTTTGCGGTTTTGTTTTTGATTAATTTTGTCGCAATAATTGATACAGGCTGCCGCGGAGCTTATTTAGGTTTTGCGTTGTTCTTCCCTTGTTTGTTTTTTGCGTTAATTTATTTTGTTCATAAAAAAATGGGCGGTTTATCAAAAGTTAAAAAAAGATACAAAAACATCTGCGCAGGCTTATTTACCCTGATTTTCGGCTTCATTTTGACAAATCCCGCAATAATTAAAAGATTTGAATCAATTTTTGCGCTCCGCGCGGACAGCTCGATTTCTTTCAGGTTTAATGTCTATGAATCCGCCTGGAATATGTTTTTGGATAATCCTTTTTTAGGTATCGGTGTAGGCAATCAGAATTTCCGCGAAATCTACGGATTATATATGAAAACAGGCT
>CAPYQR010000244.1 GCA_948742005.1 uncultured bacterium | reverse complement strand
GTTGCAAAATCATCCGACAAAAAAACAATTCTCACGGTTTCAAGCTTTAAAACAACAAATTTCGATAATCTTCTGGATGAAACTCTGGTGTTCTTATCGCTCTTAAAAAGAAGTCTTGAAAGGCAATTTAAAAAAGAACTTGTTTTTACAATTACAATAAATGCTTATGATGAAAATTTAAACGGCAAAGAAATAATTAAACAGCATGCAAAAATTAACTCCATGGCTCAATTCAAAAACAGAATCCTTTCACAAGATATTTTTGATTTAAAATACAAACATCTCCATCACCAAAAATACTCAGGAATCCCTCTTGGTTATTATGTTTTTCTGGATGATGACGATGTTGTTTCACTTAATATTGTGAGCAAAAATTTAAACGCGGAATTGAATGAAATTTTAAAAAGGTAAATAATATCCATAAAATTTAATTCAACGCGCCTGCGCCTGAAATTACTTCTGTTAATTCCTGGGTGATTTTTGCCTGGCGTTCTTTGTTATATTCAATTGTTAAATTTGTAATCATATCCTGTGCATTATTTGTCGCAGCACTCATCGCAGTCATGCGCGATGCCAGTTCGCTTGCCTGCGCTTCCAATAAAGCTTGATAAATCACGTTTGTAATAAACATTGGAACAATTTTTGATAAAACACTTCCCAAATTCGGCATAAATTCGCTCAAAGGTTCAATTTTATGTGTTTGATGTTCAACATTTAATTCGTCTGTTAAATCTTTATTGTGAAATTGTTTTATTTCATTCATGTCTGAAATTGCAGGCAAAAGCTGCCATTTTTCAACATGATATGTCATCATATTTTTATATCTTGTTGTTACAAGTTCAATAGAATCTATTTTTTCATTCACATAATCATCCGCAAGCTTGCTTGCCAAAACATAAGCAGAATTTGAATTTATATCATCCAAAATATCAACATAAGCCTGTGCAATCTCAAAGCCAAGAGTCTTTTGCATGTTTTTGACTGCAGGAATTGCCTTTTGTCCAACTAAATAGACAACGACTTCTTTGTTTTGCGCCCTTAATTCTTTAATCAAATTTAAGCTGTACCTTACAACATTAGCACAATATGCACCCGCCAAGCCTTTATTTGACGAAACAATTACAATTCCTGTTTTTTTAATTTGTCTTTTTTCTAATAACGACGGGTAATTTTCAATATTTTCTTTTGTATTAATTTTTTGACACTTGTTTTTTAAAGTTTCTTGATAAACCCAATAGAACATCTTGGCTAATTCAAGAGTAAACGGACGTGAAGCTTTAACGGTATTTTCAGCTTTTTTTACTTTTGCTGCCGCTACCATTTTCATTGCTTTTGTTATTTTTTGAGTGTTTTTGATAGATGTAATTCTATCTTTTATATTTCTTAAATTAGCCATTTTGTTTTCCTTGGTCTTATTCTATGCTTTAAAAACATTCTCCTTGAAATTTTTAATATGGTTTATTAAATCCTGTTTGTCAGATTCTTCAAGTTTTTCGCCTTTGTTTAATCTTTCTTCCAAAACTGCGCAATTTGCACTAAAATATTCAAAAAATTGTTTTTTAAATTCTTGAATATCTTTATTTTCAACATCATTAACATAGCCCTCGTTTCCGCAGAAAAGAATCGCAACCTGCTGTGCAACGGATAATGGTTGATATTGCGGCTGAATTAAGATTTGAGTTAATTTTTCGCCTTTTAATAATTGTGCTTTTGTTGAAGCATCAAGGTCAGAGGCAAACTGGGCAAATGCTGCAAGTTCTCTATATTGCGCTAAATCTAAACGCAATTGCCCTGCAACCTGTTTAATACCTTTGGTTTGCGCAGCACCGCCTACACGAGAAACCGAAACCCCCGCATTAATTGCAGGACGCTGCCGTGAATTAAACAAATTTGTTTCAAGGAAAATTTGTCCGTCTGTGATTGAAATGACATTTGTTGG
>CAPYQR010000243.1 GCA_948742005.1 uncultured bacterium | reverse complement strand
TTTAAGAGAATTAATTATAAATGCCGAAGAATTGGGTGAACTTGAAGATACTGCAGATGGTCATGTATTATGCTACAGCGAAGAACCGCTAGTATCTACTGATTATATCGGAACTTCACAATCATCAACAGTTGACGCTGCTTTAACAATGACTATGGGCGATAACATGGTTAAAGTTGTTTCTTGGTATGATAACGAAATGGGTTATTCTACAAGATTAGCCGAAACAACATTGATGGTTGCTTCTAAACTGTAATTATTTTAAATAATTATAAAAGAAAGTAATTTTAAAACAGCAGGCGAGAAAATATTTTTTGCTTGCTGTTTTTTATATCAATAAAAATTTTTTGCTATAATTAAATAAAAAGGTTCAAAACGCAATGCAAAAAACAAAAATAGAATTTGGAACAGACGGCTTTAGGGGAATTATCGCAAAAGATTTCACATTTGATACGGTTGAGAGAATAATCAAAGCAATATGTCTTTATTTAAGAGAAAATCAAAAAAATACAATAATAATCGGCTACGACCCGCGGTTTATGGCGAGAGATTTTGCAAAATTTACGGCAGAATTATTCAAAACATATGGTTTTAATGTTATTCTCTCATCAAAAGTCGTGCCAACACCAATTGTTGCATATTGTTCAAAATATTGTCCCGATTCAGCAGGCGCTATAATGCTGACTGCTTCGCATAACCCGAAAGAATATCAAGGAATTAAATTTATTCCAAATTACGCAGGACCTGCAACAAAAGAAATAACAGACAAAATTTTAACTTATTTAGATAAAGAAATAGAAGAAAAAAATTGCGGAAATATTGTTGAAAAAAACCTCGAAACCCTTAATGAGGATAATTATTTTTCACATATTGAAAAAATAATTGATTTTGAAGCTATTAAAAACAATCCGCCAAAAATCATTTTCGATGGTTTATATTCTTCGTCAATCGGCTATTTTGACAAATTGCTGGATAAACACAATATCAAATATGAATCATACAACATGTTTCACTCGAGTGATTTTGGAGGAGGATTGCCCGAACCAAAAGAAAAATTTATGAAACACAAAAAAGACGGGTTTATCACTCTTGCAAATGATGGCGATGCAGACAGATATAGTGTAATTGATGAAAAAGGAAATTACATCAGCCCAAATGTTATTCTTGCAATTTTATTAAAATATTTAGCAAAAAATAACTTCAAAGGCAAAATGATTAAAACCGTAGGGGTAAGCGCATTGGTTGATGTTGCGGCTAAAAAATTAAACATAGAAACAATAACAACCCCCGTGGGTTTCAAATGGCTCGGCGAAGCAATGAGAAAAAATGAAACTATCTTAGCAGGTGAAGATTCGGGCGGCTTATCATGTGGAAACCATATAAGTGAAAAAGATGGAATATTTGCAAATCTTTTAATACTGGAAATGTTATCTAAAGAAAACAAAACCTTAAACCAACTCGTCCAAGAAATTAAAGAATTTACAAATTGCGAATTTTACACAGACAGAGTTGACGTAAAATTAAAAAATGAAGCAATTCAAATTCAAGAAAAATTTGACAACTACGACAAAATTGCAGATTTTAAAATAAATTCAAAATTAAAAATTGATGGAACAAAATTGTTTTTGGACGATAATCTATCAAGCCTCTTAATTCGCAAAAGCGGAACAGAAGCTCTTTTGAGATTTTATATTGAATCAAACAGTATTGAAAAACTGAAAAAGATTAAAGAATTTGTTATTGAAAATGCAAAATAATTCAAATAAAAAACAGCTTTGATAATTAATTTCAAAGCTGATTTTTATAAACAATTTGATTTAAATTAAGATTTAAAAGAAGCTTGGTTTTTTAACTTGTTGCACACCTTGCATAGCTTCCCAATTTGCAGCCATGATTTTTTTGAAAGATTTAAGTGCAGTATCTTCAAGTTCACCCAATTCTTCGGCATTTATAATTAATTCTCTTAAA
>CAPYQR010000242.1 GCA_948742005.1 uncultured bacterium | reverse complement strand
TGCCTGTTCTGTTTGTTTGACCATTCATTGCTTCTTTATAGCCCTGTGGAGTTTCGCCCCAGGTTGAATCTGTTTTTTGTGCAAATTTTTCTAAAAATTCTGCCGTTTCTTTGTCTGCTGCATTGTTAATTTTAAATTGCGGTTTGCCATCAGGTCCTATGAAATATTCAATTGCACCGTTGTCTTTGAAGATACCTGTGTCTTTATTAAATAAAGCCCACATTGATTCTTTGAATGAAAAACCGTTGTCATCAAATATTTTTAAGATTTGTTCGTAATTTTTTGCCAATTCTTGCAATTGCGGGTTGTAAGGAACTCCGTTTGCATCATTTTTAATTGAATTTTGAGAGTATTTTTCGGCATTTGTCGGGTCGAAATAAATACTTGCGCCTTGATTTGCGTTTGACTTGGGGAATCCGTTTACAAAGTTTATTAATTTGTTGTAAGCATCTTTGCTTGCTGCATCATGACCATAAGGAACGCTTAGTGCACCTGTATTTTTATCAAGAACAACATTTGCATTTGAAAAATATTTATCAAAGAAACTTTTTGCTTGATATGCTGTTAAACCTGCATTTTGCATATCTTTTAAAAAGTCGGGATTATTCATTAATGTTGCTAAATCTTGTGTTGCTTTGTTTGCAACGGAATTTGTATCAACATTAGGGGTTTTTGTATTTGTTAAATATTGTCCATATTTATTTAAGATGTTTTCAAGGGTTGATGTTTGATTTTTGACATCGTTAACTGCGCTGTTTTCGTTTGAAACAGTGTGTTTTTCGGCGACATCTGTTACAACGTCAACTTTTTTAAGTGAATAAATCGGAGCGGCTGAATCAAGGTCTGAATTTGTATAGCTTCCTGAAACTTTTCCGATTTGAGCAATTGATTTTGTTAAAATATTCATAGCCGAAGTTGTTGAAACATATTTTGCTTGAAGCATGTTTCTTTCATCAATCAAGCTTGTAATATTTTTAATCATTGAATCAAGAGCTGTTTTTTTGTTGTCTAAATTAGCTAAAATTAACTGGATTTCGCCTGCTAAGGATGTATTTGTTGCATCTTTAATTCTTTTTCTGATTTCGCCTGAAACTTGGTCTTTATCAATTCTTCCGCGTCTGAATGAGGTCATTACATCATTTACGATGTATGAAACATCGTCTTTTTGTTGTTTTTCAAGTTGTTTTGATTTTGATTGAGCGCTTAGGGCTAAATTTTCAATATTTTCTGATTCTTTGGCAACTTCTTTATCTTTTTTTGCCATGCGGTTTTCTAAGTCTTCAATTTGTTTTTCGTATTGTGTTAGTTTTGCTTGAAGAGCTTGTGATTGTTTGTTGATTGAAACTGTGTCGGCATTTGTTGCGTTGTTGTCATTAGTTCTTACAAACATTTGTAATTCTTGTTTGATTGCATTGACGCTTGTGTTTTTGTCAATGCTGCTGTCGTTCACACCTAAATTGGCAAGTTTTTTGATTAAATTCTCCGCATTTCCCGTATTAAAAACACTCATGTTCCATTGTCCCTTTCGCAGTTAAAATAAAAACTTTATTATATATAAAGGACTTCGGTATTTTTAAGCTTAAACTTTAGGGTTTTTAAGAGTAATTTTACAAAAATTTACACAAATGTGATTTATTGTGAAATAAAACCTTTTATCGCAGATTTGGCAGCAACATAAGGACTTGATAAATAAATAAAACCGTTAACGTTGCCCATTCTGCCTTGGAAATTTCTGTTTTGCGTTGCAAGGCAAACTTCCCCGTCACCCAATATTCCGCCATGTACCCCGACACAAGGGCCGCAGCCTGCGGGCAAGAAATTTGCTCCTGCTTCAAGGAAAATATCCAATAAACCCTCTTTGCTTGCTTTTAAATAAACATCTTTGCTTGCAGGGGCAATGATTAAACGTACATCAGGATGGACTTTATTTCCTTTTAATATATTCGCAGCAATCCTCAAATCTTCAATTCTTC
>CAPYQR010000241.1 GCA_948742005.1 uncultured bacterium | reverse complement strand
CCCTATTGATTTTTGCTCGCTATCCGATAAAACCAAATCGTCGTTTAAGGCGTTGGTTTTTATTACAAATTGATGTGCAAGTAAAATATTAAATTTGTTTTGATTTATTTTTGTTTCGTCAATAACTTTTTTTATTGCCTGCGAATAAGAATTAAATTCAAAATCATTGTAATACTTGCGAATAATTGCAGGATACAAATAAGGCATCAAATAAACATCAATTTCATCATTTAAAGAATAGCTCTCAAGACTTGAGTTAAAATTTTTTGAAAAGTAAATCCCGTCTTTTTTTAAAAAAGCGGACAAATAACTCAATCTTTCAATATTGTCATGGTTTCCTGAAATTATAAAAATTTTTGTTTTTAATTTATTTATTTCTTCCAAAAAATCACTAAACAAATTAATCGCCTCAACAGAGGGAATTGCCTTATCAAAAACATCACCCGAAATTAAAACAGCTTTAATTTTTTCTTGTTTAATTAAATCAAGTGCTTGTTTTAAGACAAATTTCTGATCATTAATTAATGAAACATCAAAAAGCTTTCGTCCAATGTGTAAATCAGCAAGGGTTAAAATCTTCATAAAAATATTTAAACATAAAATTTCATAGCTTTTTGATTTGTAAAATTTTGTTAAGAAAACCTAAAGTTTTTAACTGCGCAAGCCGATTTTAAAAATATAGTTTTAATTTAATAAGGATAAATGTGTATGGACTTACAAAATTCAAAAATTGGAAATTTTTTCAACAACACTCAAGATTCAAAACAAAATTTAATTAAAAAACCCCTAAGCGAAGAAACGCCATCGGCTTTTAACATCACCCCCGCAGCAAACCCCCCGGAAGAAGCAGATTTTACAAATGAAGCTCTTGCTATTTTAGAACAAATTGATGGCGGCAAGGGTGAATATGTTGTTGCAGGCTCTTATGAAGGTACGATTGGTGCTCCTGAAGAAGCGCAAACCGCAACTGCATCAAATGCTCAAACGCCGACTCCTGTTGAAGTAAACGCTGAAAATTCTCCCGTAAGCAATTTAATGCGTACTGCCACACAAAATTTTTTAACAAAAACCCTAAACAATGCGCAAAACGCAGCCGAAAAATCACAAAAACAAAAACTGCGAAAAGACCCTAAAGACACCCAAACGATAAAATCATCAGCGCCTGATGCTATAGCTGAAACAGAAGCGCAAAAAGAAGCATCAAAAGAAGTAATGGCTGAAGCAAGCAAATTAGTAGGCAAAATTATCAGCATAACCGTTGAAAAATGGATAAAAGGAAGCCTGGGTAACAATTGCCTTGAAAATATCATAAAAAATAATTACGATTTAGTTAATCTTGGCATAAAATTATATGACGAAAAATACAATAATCTTGAAAAAGCTGTAATGGATGCCAATCCTGAAATTTACGGTGATGAAAACGGAAACGGTTCAAGAGAAAAAATAATTGACGGCACAAGACACAATGCTGTTTTACAGCCCGGAGATGTTATACAACTTCCAAAATATGAAAACATTGCACCCATCGACCCTCAAGAACCAACAGAATCGGAAGATGGCGAAATACCCGCACCGCAAGAGAAAAAATCCAGATATGATTCAAAAGAAGAATTAATCGAAGCTACAAAAGACCTTAGAAAAACAGACCTTGGAGCGTATTTAGAATCTATTGATGATGATAAATATTATTATACAAATTATGACGAAAGTACAGGTGATTATAAAGTCACAACCTATATCAAAGACAAAGATACAGATGCTCTAAGACAAATTATCTTTGATGCATCAGGCAAAAAAGCAGATATCTTTGAAATGCGCAAAGACGGGTCTCTACTAACACCCGAAGAGGTTGCAGATCTTGAAACAAAATAGTTAAAAACGCCAAAAGTGTATCTTTTACTATATTTAGTTTTGTAATACTTTGATTATATTAGTAATCTTTTAAGTTATTATACCAGGAAAGTATATAAATTTCCATAAT
>CAPYQR010000240.1 GCA_948742005.1 uncultured bacterium | reverse complement strand
AAGGAACAAATTCGGGTCCTGATGAAAACCTTGTAGAGCTTATTTATTACGGCGAAGTTCAATTGTTGCGCGGTCTTGAATCGAGGCAAAATGCGGAATTGGGGAAGAAACAGGATGATTTTCATAAGTCAATTGCGCAATTCTTTTTCTTGTTTTGTTGTTGAGTAAAGGAACATAAACACCCTCAATTTGCGCAAGTTCCTTAATTATTTCAATTCTTTTTTCTTGAAATTTTTTGAATAATTCAGGGTTTTCGCTATTTTCATACCCGAGTTGTTTAAAAGCCAGTTTACGCAAATGGGAAAAAGTTTTCAAAACCTCAATGTTAACCTCTTCACCATCTCCGATTATAAAACAATCAATAAATTTACTCATAGGCTTCGGATTGGATGTACAAGGCCCGCCCGCAAGGACAAGAGGATGAATCAGGCTTCGTTTTGATGATAAAACAGGGATTTGTGACATTTCAAGCATTTTTAAAACTGTCGAATAACACATTTCATATTGCAAACCAAAACCAACAACATCGAATTCAACAGGTTTTCTTTTTGATTCAAGAGCATAAAGGGTTTTGTTGTTTTTTTGCAAGAGTTCAACAAAATCTTTATCCGGAGCATAAACCCTATCACAAAGACAATTTGGGTTTTTATTTATCAAGTCATAAATAATTTTATGACCAAAATTACTTATCCCGATTTCATATTTATCAGGAAAAGCAAATAAAAATTTCGATTGCTCACTTACAAAATCTTTATTATAAGACCCGAACTCATCTCCTATATAACGCGAGGGGCGTTCTGTTTTGTATAAAATTTCACCGTAATCTTTTAAAAATTCATCACTTATCATAAAAAAATTTTATCATAAAAGGATAAACTAAAAAATCTTTATTTAATCTTAATAAGCTAATTTTAATTCTTATGCTAATATTGTAGATAATAAAAGATTAAGAGGAGAGAAAACATGAAAATACCGATTATTAATTCTAAAAGACAATATGAAACAATCGCAGCAGAAGCAGAACGCGCTGTTTTAGATGTAATGCGCAGCGGATCGTATATTTTAGGAGTTAATAATAAAGAATTTGAATGCGAAATGTGTGAATATCTTGATGTTAAACATGCGGTTGCGCTAAATTCCGGAACCGATGCGCTTCATCTTGCACTTCGCGCACTTGATATCGGCGAAGGGGATGAAGTTATCTCAACAGCGTTCACTTTTGTTGCAACATCAGAATCAATCGGAATTGTAGGCGCTAAACCTGTTTTTGTTGATATAGACCCTGATACATTCAACATTGATGCAAATAAAATTGAACAGGCAATCACCCCGAAAACAAAAGCGATTATTCCGGTTCACCTATACGGGCAGCCTTGCGATATGGATGTCATTATGGATATTGCAAAAAGACATAATCTCTTTGTTATTGAAGATGCTTGTCAGGCAATAGGCGCAGAATACAAAGGAAAAAAAGTCGGAACAATCGGGGATGTTGGATGCTTCAGCTTTTACCCTACTAAAAACCTTGGAACAATGGGCGATGGCGGAATGCTGACAACAAATTCACAATTTATCAAAGATAGAGTTTTAGCATTACGCAACCATGGCGGTGCAATCAGATATCATCATGATGAAATCGGAGTAAATTCAAGATTAGACGAAATACAAGCTGCAATTTTAAGAGTAAAATTACCTCACATAGACAAATGGAACAAACTAAGAAGAGAGCATGCAGCATATTATAATGAATTATTTTCAAAATGTGAACTTATTGAAACCCCAAAAGAATTAGATTCAACTTATTGTGTTTATCACCAATACACAATAAAAGTTCAAAACCGCGATGAAGTTCATAAAATGCTGGCTGATTGCGGAATTGGCGCAATGATTTATTATCCGATTCCATTGCATTTGCAAAAAGTCCATGCAAAATATAATTTCAAAGAAGGCATGCTTCCAAATACCGAAAAAAATACAAAACTTGTTTTATCTTTGCCTATGTT
>CAPYQR010000239.1 GCA_948742005.1 uncultured bacterium | reverse complement strand
ATAAAAGAATCACGCTCTAATTATTTCCCCACACTAAGCGGTTATGCTACAACAGAACGCTACAATGATTTAACCGACGGAACTTCTCAAATAACCGCTGTTGGAAACGAAATCTTTTTAAATCGAAATTATTATCAAGATATGGCGGCACTGGGCGTTAATTATAATGTTTTTGATTTCGGTGCAAGAAGAAAACAGCTTGATATAAGCAAAGCTGATGATAAACAAAAAGAATTAATTTTATTAAAAGATGCAAGGGATTTAAAGCTTGAAACAGTGGAAGTTTACGCCGATGCTCTGAATTTATACAAAAAAGAAAATATAAATAAAGAAACACTTGAACTTCAAAACAAACTTGTTGAAATAAATAAGCGCTTAAGAAAAGCAGGAGAGGCATCTGAAATTGATGTTGTTGAAAGTGAAATTACAAGTTCCGAAGTTAAAACGGAACTTGATGAAATTAAAAATGCACTTGCTAAAAAAATAAGCGAAATTAGTTATTTTACAAAACAAGAATATGATATTAAAGATATTTCTTTTGTTGATTTTCCTGAAAATTTAATAGATTCAAAAATTAATGATTCAATTAAAGAAGAAAACGGCGTAATTAAACTAAGCGCCGAAACTAATTGCTTTAATTTAAATAATTCCCTTGAAGCGCAGGTTTATGACCTTGAAATAACCAAAAAACAAAAAGAAGTTCAAATTCAAAAGAAAGCTAATTTTCCTAAAATCCGTTTTGATTCAAGATATAATCTTTATGGTTCGCATCCTAATAATTTTTTTGACGGATTAGATGATATCTCGCAAAGAAGCTTTAGTTTTAGATTATCAACAAGCTTCACCCTTTTTGACGGTTTAAAAAACATCAACACAATCCACAAAAAGAAACTTGAAGTTGAAAAATTAAAAATCGAAAAAGAAAAAGAACTTGCAGAATTAAAGAAAAAATATGAACAAATTGAATTGGATTTTAAAAATGCAGTTGTTCAAACACAAAACAATAAACGAACACTTGAACTTGTTAATAAAAATCTTGAAATGCTGAAAAGGTTAAACACCAAAGGTTTAGTTGCTCAAAGCGAATGTATTAAAAAACAGCTTGAATTACTTAAAAAGAAACAAATTCTTGAAGATAATCAGATTAAAAATTTTGTCGCGAGGTTTAAGATGATGGTGTTGAGTGAAGAGGAAAATTTATAAATGAAAAAAAATTAAACTTTAAAAAGTGCAAGAGAATATCCATAGTTGTTTTGATAATTTTAGTACTGTTAATTATTTTTTATACATCTCTTGACAAAATATATAAATCATTAAGCAACATAATTTTAACAAATAAACCTGGTGGACATTTTGAAGTTATTGGCGAGCTTAATGAAAATAATTTTTCAAAAAATACAATTGCAAAAGGTTATCTGATGAGCGATGGAAAAGTCCTTATTACAAATGGGATAGACTATTCTATTTTAGATATTAATAAAAAGGAAATAAAAAAGAAGAACAAAATAGAAATAAAAGCTGATTCTTGCAGCACGCAAGGTTTTGATTCGCTAAAGACGATAAAACTTAAAGATGACAAAATATTATCCAACTGGCTTGACAAGGAAAAACATAAAACCTGCTCTTTAATTTATGACTACAAGAATAATAGTTATAAAAAAATAAAAGGAATGAATGTGTATAGAACATTTTACTCTGCTATCTTATTAGAGAATGGAAATGTGCTAATAATAGGCGGATTAGGCGACTATAAAGATATTGATAAAAAATATCATCCCAATACAGCGGAAATATTTAATTACAAAAAAGAAGTTTTTGAGCTAGGCGGTAAATCAAAAAAAGAACGCAACTCATCTCCAATTTTATTGGAATTACCGAATAAAAATATTCTTGTAGTGCAAGATAGTTCAACAAACATAAAAATGTACAATAAAAATACAAAAAAAATTGAAGATAATTTTAATGGATATCAGGAAATATATGATATAAGCAAAAATCAATTTATCGAAGTTGAA
The DNA here is from genome assembly GCA_948742005.1 of uncultured bacterium. Taxonomy (GTDB): domain Bacteria; phylum Cyanobacteriota; class Vampirovibrionia; order Gastranaerophilales; family Gastranaerophilaceae; genus RUG14156. Next base: position 16 of record CAPYQR010000239.1, on the reverse strand, counting down.
AATTCAAAATATCTAC
>CAPYQR010000238.1 GCA_948742005.1 uncultured bacterium | reverse complement strand
GCTTCCACCAAGAACCCCTGTTGAAATAATTCCTCCAATCATTGCAAGAGCGCGAATTTGTTTGTTTGTAATTTTTAATTTTTCCAAAATTCCCAAAGCTGCACCCGCTCCTACGTTACAAAGAAATATATTTGCAAGATATTGATACAGCCCTTCTGATATTTTATCGCTTGTTGAATGATTATTTTCCTTATCTGGCAAAACTTTATCAACGGCAATTCCCGATGCCACACCTGTGATTACAGGAATTGCGCCATAAATAGACAAATAGCCAATTTCTGAAAAAATATCATGTGATGAAACATTTTCAGGATCGGGAATTAATTTATTAATAAAGTCAGAATGATTATTTTTATTTAAATAATCAATTAAATATTTAACCTCTTTAAAAGAAAGGATTTTATCTTTTGATTTTTTTAAAAGCTTTTTAGCAAGCGGATTAATATCTTTATTTGATTCATTATCAAAAAATTCATCAATAATTTTTTTATTTTGTATTTTTGCAATTCGAAAGTCAGGTATTAGCGTTCTGTTTGTAATTTTTGAAGCAATTTTAGGCGCTATAATTGCACCTAGCGAACTTGCAAATAAAATCAAAGTATTTTTTAAAAAAAGTTTTTGGTTTTCTTTTTGTTTTTGTTCGTCAGGATTTTTGTTTTTAACAAAAACATCATAAGCATTTTTTGAAGTTATTAAACATCCTGCACCCAAAAGAATTTGCGGCATGGTTTTGTTTAATTTTGAAATCAATAAAGGCTGGTCTAAAAATTTTGCAAATGTTTTAATGTTGTTAATCATTTTAAATACTTTAATTATAAACAGATATTTTCGGCAATCAGTTACTTTTTATAATATTTAAGAATTTAAAATTTGTCAAACGAACTTAATTATAAATATTGACCTTAAAGCTTCGTTGTAGTTAAATTAATATAATAAAACAGTTGAAGCGAATAACATAATGGATTTAGTAAAAGAGATAAATAATTTAAAAAAAGAAAAAAATGCGATAATTTTAACGCATTGTTATCAAAATATTGAAATAGATGAAGTTTCTGATTTTGTTGGAGATTCACTATATTTAAGCAAAATGGCATCTAAAACAAATGCCGATATTATTCTTTTTGCGGGGGTTTATTTTATGGCACAAAGTGCTAAGCTCTTATCTCCCGACAAAAAAGTTCTGCTTCCCGATATAAATTCAGGCTGCATTATGGCGGATATGATTGATGTTGAAAATTTAAAATTGTTTAAAGCAAAACATCCTAATATTCCCGTTGTCTGCTACATTAATTCAACTGCCGAAGTAAAAGCGCATTGTGATGTCTGCTGTACAAGTTCAAATGCGGTAGAAATTGTTAAAAATTTAAATGTTGATAAAATTCTTTTTGTTCCTGATACTTATTTAGGGACTTTTGTTCAATCAAAATTAAAAAATGTCGAAGTTATTACCTTTAACGGTTTTTGTCCGACTCATTTAAGAATAAGGGTTGAAGATATTGAACTTGCACGAAAAAATTATCCCAATGCGTTAATTTTAGCACATCCTGAGTGCCATCAAGAAATTGTTAAACGTGCGGATTTTACGGGTTCTACAAAAGAAATTATGGAATTTGCACGCAAAAGCAATAAAAAACAATTTGTAATTGCAACAGAAAAAGGTGTTGTGGACAGATTAAACCGCGATTCAAAAATTGAGGGTTGGGGTAAAGAATTTATCTTGATTAATGAAAATATAATTTGTCCGAATATGAAAAAAAATACTCTTGAAAAAATTTATCAAACTTTAAAAGATGAAAATAATGAAATAACAATCGATGAAACAATTGCTCAAAAAGCAAGACAATGTATTCAAAAGATGTTTGAATTAAATAAATAACTATTTCAAACAAAAATGCCTCGCAAAGTTGAATCTTTTCGAGGCATTTTTATATAAATCAATAAATTAATTAAATAATCCCCTGTGCAAGCATTGCATCTGAAACTTTTTTAAAGCCTGCAATATTTGCTGCTGCAGGATAATTAATTCCTAAATTATATTCATCAATTGCTTCGCGACAGGATTTGTAGATATTTTTCATGATTTGTTTTAATTTTTC
>CAPYQR010000237.1 GCA_948742005.1 uncultured bacterium | reverse complement strand
CTTTTGAATGTTTTAACAAAAGATTCAACATTTAAAAAAGGAACAATAAAAGGTGATTTGCATATTGCATTTGTGAATGATATTCCTAAGCTTGATGCTGATATGGTGATATCAAAAACATTAATCCCTTCGCAAAAAGTTTTTATTAAAAATGCAGTTTTAAAGACTGATAATAATTTAATTAATATAGATACACAAGGCGGTTTCAGAAGAGTTAAATTTGATTTTAACGGCAAAATCAAAAATGAACTCCTGCCGCCTTTTACGATTAAAAATCTTAATCTCGCACTTGATAATGTTGATGTTGAAAGGCTTTTGCTTTCTTTTAACAATCAGGAGCAAAATCAAACACAAAATACAGCAAAAAAAACAGAATCCGTTAATGATGAATCAGATATTGTTAACGATGAAAGTTTAGATTTTACTTTTGATACAAATTTAATCAGAATCGAAGATTGTAATTTTTCACTGGCTCAAGGAAAATATAAAGAATTAACATTTTCTGATATAAAAGCAAATCTGACACTTGACGAAAAAGGGATTTTGAAAATAAATTCAAATAAATTCAACATCGCACAAGGTATTTCAACCCTTAAAGTTGAATCAGACCTTAAAAATTTTAAACATTATGTTCGTCTTGGTGTTAAAGATGTTGATACCGATTTATTGTCAAAAGTTTTATTTAATCTTGAAAAAGAAATTCAAGGAAAAGCCATGGGGCTTATTGAATTAAATACTGATAAAACATTGAAAATGAACGGTAAAATTCAGTTTTTGGTAAACGATGGGATGATTGGTAAAATCGGACTTGTTGAATATTTAATGAAAATTGTTTCCGTGTTTAGAAATCCGGTTGCTATGATTAATCCTGCAATCGTTATGGATATTGTAAACATCCCTGAGGGAAAATTTGACAAAATTCAAGGAGAATTGTTAATTAAAAACAATGTAATTCAAAAGATGGATATAAAATCATACTCTCCGACACTAAGCGCGCTTATTCGCGGAAGATTTGACATGGAAGCACATGATGCTTCTATTAGAATTTATACAAGATTCAGCCAGAGTGCAAAAACAAAATTTGCATTTTTGAGAAACATTTCGCTTAATGCGCTTGCAAACAAGGTTCAGATGAACGCTAGAAATGATGCTAATTACTACTCATCCGAACTTGTTGATTTGCCGCAGATTGATGTTAAAGATGAAAATACGGAAATTTTCCTAACCCAGGTCGAAGGGGATATTGAAACAAATAATTTCTTGTCAAGTTTGAGGAAAATCAAGTAAGATAAGGCTTATTTCCCATGCTTTTTTGTAGCTTTTGTTTGAATTTTCACGTTTATTAAGTTTTTTAAACTTTTAAATATCTTGAAAAGTCTTGATATAATTGAATTTTAGCTTGTTTTACAAAAAACTTTTCAAGCGTTTGCCTAAAACAAAATCTTAGTTTAAAATAATAATATAAAGATGTTATTAATAATTTAGGTTTATTAATAAAAAATTTTTTAATGGGGAAATGGGGGTTTTGATAACCTCCCTTTTTTTTATTTTTTAAAAAAAGCAAAAAATATTTTTCAGGCTTTTTTAATACATGCAATGAGAGTTAACCCATATAATAATTTACAATATCAATATAAAATAAAATCCTCCGTTGAGCCTAAAGAAAATTTTGATAAAAAACGGAGTTTTTGTGCATTTGATGATTTAAATTTTGTTTCGAAGCTGAATATTTACAATCTTTCTTCAAAATTCAATATAAATTTTACATCTTCAAAATTAGATAAATTTTGTGAAGAATATGAAAATAGAATTAAAAAAAACTTTTCAATTGATGAGAAAAATTTGAAAATCAACTCTCAAATTAAAACCTCATCTGATATCCATTGGATTGAGGAAGCTTTTTTAAAAGATGAAATAACCGATATTTTTCCTACAGGTGTTTCTTTGAACAACGCAGTTCGTTATCTTTACTTGAAAGATCAGATAAATCTTGATTTTAAAAGACAAAGAAAACTTGCTTTTCTTGTTGATGATTTAAGTGTTAAATATCTTGAAAATCTAAAAAAACATCCTTGTAAAAAATTTGATTCACTGTTGAGATAT
>CAPYQR010000236.1:775-2108 GCA_948742005.1 uncultured bacterium | reverse complement strand
TCAAATAACAATAACAAGCTTGCAAATGTCTTTTATTTTGCCGTTTGGTGTTATTTTGTTTGCTGTTGTTCAAGGAGTTTTGAGATATTTAAACGGTTATCTTTCAACCTGGACAAGCCAAAGGATTACAAACGACGTTAAATTTGACCTTTTTGACAGATTAATCCACATGCACCCGCAGTTTTTCGATGAAAACTCATCAGGCGTAATTATCCAAAGATACATGGGCGACCCGCAGACGGCTTCTGCTGGGATTGTTGAACAAATTAAAACAATAACAACAAGCCTTTTTGGTGCTTTAGGATTAATTGCCGTTATGTTATACAGCTCATGGAGATTGGCTTTTATCGGCGTTTTGGTTTTGTGTATTGCGTTTATTCCTGTTGCTTTGATTAGGAAAAGAATCAAAGAAGCATCAAACAAAAACATGGTAATCGGCGGAAACATAACAACAAACATTAATGAAACCTATACAGGCAACAAGATAATGACCGCGTATGAACTTCAAGACAGGCAAAACAGATATTTCAGAGAGCAAACCTGGAAATCTTTTAACGTCAACATGTCGTTATACAAGCGTTCAGGCTGGATGAGTCCTTTGATGTATTTGATTGCATCTTTTGGGATTGCAATTGTTCTTGGGTATGGAACATATTTAATTAATTCGGGACAGATGACAGCCGGTTCTTTTGCTTCTTTTGTAACATCTTTGCTTTTGTTGTATAAACCTGTAAAAACTCTTGGAAATACCCTGACAGGGATTCAAAATCTTTTTGTTGCAATGGGGCGTGTTTTTGAATTGTTTGATTTGGAAACAGAAATAAAGGATTGTGAAAATCCTGTTGAATTAAAAGGGCTTGAAAAAGGAATTGAATTTAAAAACATTGTTTTTGAATATGTTAAAAATCAGCCCGTGATTAAGAATTTGAATTTATCGGTTTCAAAAAACGAAACTCTTGCAATTGTCGGCAATTCGGGCGGCGGGAAGTCTACTCTTGTTAATTTGATTCCGAGGTTTTATGATATTAAATCAGGCTCAATTGAAATTGATGGCGTAAATATTAAAAATATTTCCCTAAAATCTTTAAGACATAATATTTCAATGGTTTTTCAGGATAACTTTTTATATTCGGGTACAATTAAAGAAAATATTTTAATGGGAAATCCGCAAGCAAGTGAAGATGAGCTTCAAAGAGCGGTTGAATCAGCACATTTGGAAGATATGATAAAAGAATTGCCGCAAGGAATTGAAACAATGCTCGGTGAGCGCGGTTTGACCTTATCGGGCGGACAAAGGCAAAGGGTTGCGATTGCGCGCGCGATGTTGAGAAAC
>CAPYQR010000236.1:0-765 GCA_948742005.1 uncultured bacterium | reverse complement strand
GGATAATTTAATGCAAAACAGAACAGTGTTCATCATTGCTCATAGATTATCAACAATTAAAAATGCTGATAGAATTGCGGTTATTAACGAGGGCGAGCTTGTTGAGCTGGGAAGTCATGAAGAGCTTGTTAAAATTGAGGATGGTCAATATAAGCATTTATATGAAATGCAGTTTAAAAATCAGGAAGAAGCAGTCTTATGAAAATAGATTTAGTATATACCTGGGTTGATGATTCTGATTCAAAATGGCGTGAAAAAAAAGCAAAATATACAAATACTCTTGCTAATTACAATAAAGATTCAGTTGACGATTGCAGATTTGCAAATAATGATGAATTAAAATATTCTCTGCGCTCTGTTGAAAAAAATATTCCCTGGGTTAATAAAATTTTTATTATAACGGATGATCAAAAGCCTGATTGGCTCAAAACCGACAATGAAAAAATTAAAATCATTGACCACAAAGAAATTATGCCCCTTGATAAGCTTCCGATTTACAACGCCTGTGCGATTGAAAATGCAATTCCGTATATTAAGGAATTGAGTGAGTTTTTTATCTATGCAAATGATGATATGTTTTTTTGGGAGTCTGCCAACAAGGATTTTTTCTTTGAGGGGGAAAAACCGATTTACCGCTTAGAGAAAAAAATTAATAAAAAGAAAAAATACAAACATCTTTACGGTTCAATGGTTTTTCGGGCTTATTCATTGGCATGCGAGCGATTGGGTGCGGATTTTCCTTATTTTTCCCACCACAATGCTGAT
>CAPYQR010000235.1 GCA_948742005.1 uncultured bacterium | reverse complement strand
TTGAATCCTGCTTTATTGGCGTAATTGTACCATTAATCAGACCTTTTAGAGTTTCGTTTAAAAGCTTTGGGCTTTTGTGCGAAATCAATTCCATTAATTCAATTACATTCATTTCAGGCGTTATTTCAATTTGTTCCTGCAGACAAATGTCTCCCGCATCAAGTTCCAAAACAGTTTTCATTGTTGTAATTCCCGTTTTTGTCTTGCCGTCTGCTATTGCCTGTGATATCGGATTAGCTCCACGATATTCGGGTAAAAGACTCGCATGTAGATTAATTGTCGCAATTCGCGCAATATCAATAACTTCTTGTGATAAAATTTGTCCGAATGCAAATGTTATTAAAAAATCAGGCTTAAAAGATTTTAATTTTTCAATTAAAATCTCGTCTTTTGATATTTTTTCAGGCAAGAAAATTTCAACATTATTTTCTTTCGCAATTTTAACAATATTACGCTCAACAATCTTTTTCCCGCGGTTTTGCGCTTTTAACGGCTGCGAAACAAGTGCTTTAAGTTCATAATCCGGGGAATTGATAAAATATTTAAAACTTTCAAGTGCAATATCAGGGGTTGCTAAAAATACTACTTTTATTTTTCCACTCATTTTATCTTGCTTCTTTTTTCCATTATTTTGGCGTTTTATTTTTGAGATTTTTTAATAGCTTCTTGCGTTTCTTCTATTTCTTTTCTTTGTTTTTCAACAGCTTCAGGATGATTTTTCTCGAATTCAACAATTTCTTCTTCAAGCACTTGTTCATCAATCAATTTCTCACACTCAACAGGATTTAAATTAAATTTTGCTAAGATATTGTCTGTTTCAAAAACATTTCTGCAATGGTCTATAAAAAGTCTGCCATCTAAATGGTCAAATTCATGCTGAATTGCACGTGCCAAAAGTTCGCCGTCACGAGCCTCTTTAACAAAAGGACGACCGTTTATATCAAGTGCTTTAACTAAAACATTTTGATATCTTCTAACGTTTGTATAGGCTTTTGGAAAACTCAAACATCCTTCGTAACTGTTCATTGCGCCTGATTTTTTAATTATTTTAGGATTAATAAAAACTAAAGGATTAATAGGCCCTTCAGGATCAGATACATCAATAACAAAAATCCTTAACGCCTCACCAACCTGCGGAGCAGCCAAACCGACACCGTTTGCACTATACATCGTTTCAAGCATATCGGTTATTAAGGTTTTAATCTTTTTTGAAACCTTGCTGACCTCTTTTGCTTGTCCTCTTAAAATCGGAGAACCATATTCAACTATTTTTAATATAGACATAATTTAATTTTAGCATATTTAATCAAAACTACAAATATTTTTTAATATTTGAAATAATTGAACTTTTAGGCATCATTCCAACCATTGTTTCTTTTAATTCGCCATCTTTAAAAAGAAGAATCGAAGGAAGCGAGATAACACCAAACTCTTTTGCACAATTAACATTTTTATCAGCATCAACTTTAACAACTTTTATATCATCAATAAATTCATTTTGAATCTGTTCTAAAATAGGGCCTAATTTGCGGCAAGGCCCACACCATTGTGCCCAAAAATCAACAATAACAGGTTTTTCGTTTTCCAAAACCCTGTGTTTAAAATTAGAATCATTTATATCTTCAATTAAAGCCATTTTATTTTCTCCCGTTTATTAGTTATAATCATATCATGGATATTAAGAATATTTATTTAATTTTGCAAAAAGAATTTAACTCAAACTCGCTTATTCACAGCGAATTTGTAGATTTTATGGAAAATGTTAAAGACCCTTATTTAGTTTTGATTTGTTGTATTTTATCTTTAAGAACAAATGATAAAATAACAATAAAAGCAGCTAAAAGAATGTTGGAACTTGCACAAACACCAGAAAAAATGATGCTTGTAGATGTTGATATGCTTGCTCGCGCGATTTATCCTGTCGGATTTTATCAAAACAAGGCGGCGCAAATTATTGAGCTTTCTAAAATTATTAAAGAAAAATATAACGGTTTAACTCCCTCAACAATTGAAGAATTAACAAAGTTTAAAGGAGTCGGGAGAAAAACCGCCAATTTAGTTTTAACAAAAGGTTTTAACCTGCCCGGAATTTGCGTTGATGTTCATGTC
>CAPYQR010000234.1 GCA_948742005.1 uncultured bacterium | reverse complement strand
GGTCAGAATCGCTGCTGCATTGGGCGCTAAGGTGCAAACAATGTACGGTTTATCGGGGATGGGCGATTTAATTGCAACGGCTTCAAGCCCTTATTCAAGAAACTATACCGTAGGTTCAATGATTGCTAAAGGTAAAAAAATTGACGATATTTTAAAAGAATTAGGTTCTGTTGCAGAGGGTGTTAAAACATCCCGCGCTTTGTGCGAACTGGCAGATAAATTAAACATCGAAGTTCCTGTTTCGCGTGCGATTTATGAAGCGGTTTATACGGAAATTACTCCAAAAGAAATTTTGGAAAAATTAATGAACCGTAAATTGAAAAACGAAGATTAATTTTTGTAAAAAAAAGAGTTGTAATTTTTTGCATGTTTTCGCTATACTTAAATAACAAATAAAACAATAAGTATAACAAGTAAAAAGGAAAAAAAGATGTCTATCAACTTGAAAAACAAACAAGAAATTATCAAAAAATTCGGCAAAACCGAAAAAGACAGCGGAAACATCGAAGTTCAAATCGCAATGTTATCGCAAAAAATCTCTGAATTAACCGAACATTTAAAATCAAACAAAAAAGATTTCCAAGCAAAACGCGGCCTTTTGGTTATGGTTGGAAGAAGAAAAGGTATGTTAACTTACCTTAAAAATTCAGATTTGGAAAAATACAGAAAATTAATCAAAGAATTAGGAATCAGAGGCTAGTTATCTGATTTTAATTATTTTTTAAATTTCAAGTTAAATAAATGCTGCAAGAGTTATACCTTGCAGCATTATATTTTATCTGTCTTATTAAACCATTTTATAAACTTTAAATTCACCGGGATATAATTCTTTGAATGTTATTTCCCTTGTGATTTCGTTTTCCAGTGGTTTTTGCGCAAAAACACATTTATTTAATTCATCTGCTTCAAAATCATAATATGCAACAAGTTTTTTATTGCCTTTTAATTTTACCGTATTATCTTTTGTTGATGAACCTTTTACGTTTTTGCGGCAAATATTGCCAAATTCGTCTTGAACATCTTTTAATTCTTGTGGGGAGAAGTAATTTACTACAATTAAATAACTTGCTTCGCTGTTTTCGCAAACCACTTCCCAACAAGCAAATCCATTCGGATTTTGACAGTTTAGAACAGCCTTTCCTTGCACAATTATTGAATCATGGCTTGCAAAATAATCAAGAGCGTTAAATTTTTCATAAAAATTCCAGTTTTGATTTCTAATCATAGAAACTTCTTTTGAGATAATCCGCTCAATTCCTGTTTTTGTGAAGCTTTCATCGCCATCTATCAATAAAACGGGGCGGGACGCGAATTTTCCTCCGGGGATAAATTTCATTTTGAACCATTTAAACAATGCCCCCATTTCGCCTAATTGCCCGGGATATTGGTTAATATCTCTGAATTCGCCGTCTTGGTTGTTGTAGCCTTTTAAAATTGATAATTGGTTTGTTTGTTTTGAATTTTTTTGATTATATGTTGATAATCTTAAATTGTCATTAATTATTTGTTCAGGCGTTTTAATGCATTGAGCAACAACATCATCCCCCCAGAGCAAATCAAATTTCATATCTTTGTGATATTCCTTGAAATATCCGTCCCAGAGCATATATTCTGCTAATGTTGCAAAATATGGGATTTTCTTTTTAAGATTGGAATTAACTTTTCCTAAAACTTTAGCAGGAATTCTGTAACTTATCGGCTGATTTTTAGAATTTTGTGAAACTTCATCAACGATATGGTCAATATGGTCAACTCTAAAACCGTCAAAGTTGAATTCTTTTTGTAATTTTTCAGTATAATCAATATAAAAATCTACAACTTCATGGTTATATTTGTTTTCTTCAAAGTGATAAAAATAAAAAGGCGTTTGACAATCCAAATTAGCAAAATGCGTCACATCTTCGCCTTTGAAATTATAATGTTTGAAAATTGGATATTTTCTGCCCTTTGACATTTTATCAAAAATCGCAACGCCCGCAGAGCACCATGCGCCGCCCGGGTATGTCCACAAACCCTCTTCGATTAATGCTGTTGTGATTTCGTCCTGGTTTTCGATATCAGATTCTTTTTTAATCGGTTTTTTTACCTTAGAAATTGTACCTATTGGAAACCCATAAAAAGGAACTCCGCGA
>CAPYQR010000233.1 GCA_948742005.1 uncultured bacterium | reverse complement strand
CCTTTAATCCTTTGGTTCTCAAAAGCGCAAAAGAACTTTGCGAAATTATTTTGTCCCAATTGTTGTTAACTGCTTCGTTTGATGAATTTTCATCATTAATTGCCAAAAGCTCAAGATTTATTTCATCATTGGTGTTGGCTGTAGCTGTTTTGCCTTTTTTATCATGTGTAATTTTATTAACTTTTACAATTTGTTGATAATCAGGTGAAATAAGTTCAATTTCATCATTTAATTGAATCTTATTTTTAATTAAAACCCTAAAAGAATTATTGTCAAATTTTTTTTCAATAATTCCTAAAAAATCACTTCCCGCAAGTCCTTTTGAAATATCATAAGAATAGCTTTCACAATTATTGTTATCAAGGAAAAATCCCTCGCAATAGCCGCGGTTTCCTACTTTTTTAAGTTCTTCAAAAGCAAAATCAGGGTCAATTTTGCCATCTAAGGTTTGTCTGTAAATTTTTGCAACAGCGCTGACATAATAAAGGCTTTTTGTTCTTCCTTCGATTTTAAATGAATCAACTCCGATTTCTTTGAGTTTTTGTATATGTTTGATTAAACACAAGTCTTTTGTTGACATGATGTGAGAGCCGAAATTATCCTGAATAATTTCATATTGTTCATTTGGTCTTGTTTCTTCGACAAGTTTGTAGCTCCAGCGGCAGCTTTGTGCGCAAGCGCCTTGATTTGCCAGCCTTTTTCCTTTTGTTAAATAATCGGACAAAAGACATCTGCCCGAATATGCCATACATTGTGCGCCATGGACAAACATTTCAAGTTCAACATCGGGAACTTTTTTTCTTATTTTTTCAATTTTAGAAAAAGATAATTCGCGCGCTAAAATGACCCTTTTTGCCCCTAAATCGCGGTAAAATTTAACTGCTTCGCTGTTTAAAATATTGGTTTGGGTTGAAATATGAAATTCAATATCCAAATTTTGAAGTTCTTTTTTTAAAACCCTTAAAACTCCCATATCGGTTATAATTAATGCGTCAGGTTTTGCTGTTTTTATTATTTCGATTTTTGTTTTTAATTTTTCAATATCGTCATCATAAGCAAAAATATTAAATGTGCAATAAACTTTTTTCCCGAGCTCGTGTGCGATTTTTACGGCATCTGCAAGATTTGATTCATTAATTAATTCCCCTTTTCTTAAGGCTCTTAATGAAAAATCTGCTAATCCGAGATATACAGCATCAGCACCATAAGCAAATGCGTATTTCATTTTTTCTATGCTTCCTGCGGGCATTAATAATTCACTCATATAAAAATCCTATCATAAAAATTTGACAATTAAATATATTCTGCTTTAATTGAATTATATATTTTTAATTACAGGGGAGTTTTATGAACAGATTTAAAAAATTATCAATATTTTGTCTTGCGGCAATGTTTTTGTTTTTATCAGGCTGCGCGTATTCAAAAGATAAAGAAAACTTGGAAATTTTAACATTATTATCATCAAAATCAAATGCACAAAACAAAGCATGGATTGGTACATTCCAGCTTGTTTTTAACGATATGAAAAATAATGTTATCAAACACAAAATTGAATTTGTCAAAGAAAAACCCTCAAAAGAACTTATTGGGTTAAATAATGAAGAATTTAATTCTGATATGCTCAAACCTGAAAGCTATTACACAAGCTACGGCGAAACAAGCTTTGAAGCTCGAGATGAAATAAAAAAAGCGATAAAAGAAAAGTTTGATACAACCTCGGATATAATTGACAAGCTGGATTGGACAAAAGGCAAAGGAAGATTTTATGCTTATGCTATGTTAAAAAAGGATTTCAAGTTTTTAACGGCTTTTGACAAGTTGGATATGCGTAAATTTAACAATTCAAAAGAAGAGTATAAATTTTTCGGAATTAAAAAAGAATCAAAAAGCACCCTTGATAATAACGTAGCCGTTTTGTTCTATAATAATCCCGATGATTATGCTGTTCGTTTGTATACTCAAGAAAACGATATTGTCTATTTATACAGAACAGAAAGCAATGATTCTTTAGCAAAAATATTCAAAAAAATGAAAAAGCAAAGCGAAGACTATAGAGGAGATAGATTTTTCCAAAACGTTGATACTTTAGCTATTCCTGATATTAAATTTAATAAAGAAAGAAGCTATAAAGAGC
>CAPYQR010000232.1:1600-2146 GCA_948742005.1 uncultured bacterium | reverse complement strand
TTTCTTCAGGCGTTAAATGAACGCCGCATTTTCGATGTCCGTCTTCGTGGTATTTTCCCTCTTCGGGGAAAAATTCTACTGTTCCTATATAGCCTTTTCCTGTTTTTAGAGAGTTTAAAAGGCTGAAATAATCAGGATTGTGGTCAAAAACGGTTGCTTCGCGAGCGAGTTTTGAGGGCGAATGGGCATCTGAATTTGAAACAAGACGAAATCTGTCAAGCTTTGATACATGCCAATTCATAAAAGGGTCTGAAGATAAGCCTGTTTCAAGGGCGAAAATATGGCTTGATAAATCTTCATAGCATTCTTCAATGCTGTCAAAGCCCGATTTTGACCCCAGAACCGAAAACCAGGGAGTCCAGATGTGTGCGGGGATGATAAATGACCCTTCGCCTGATTCCAGTGCGATTTCTAAAAGATTTCTTGAATCAAGCCCTAAAATCGGACGCCCGTCAGATTTTATGTTTCCGATTTTGTCCAGTTTTTCTCTGAAATTCTGCGCGGATTCAAGGTTTGGCGAAAAAACAAGAAAAGTTCACCACGTTG
>CAPYQR010000232.1:0-1590 GCA_948742005.1 uncultured bacterium | reverse complement strand
GGTGAACTTTTCTTGTTTTGTCGCCTTTTTTGTAAATTGTTGAAATTTCAACAGAGAGAATAAATCTTGGGAGTTTTAGAAAATCGTTGTTAATAGGATTATTTTTAAGAATTTCTTTTTCGATTTCGGGTTTTAGCCGATATGTTCCGTTTTCGTCTTCGATTAAAGTTTCTTTTATTTCTTCAAAATATTTAGGATGAGTAAAATCTCCCGTTGAAATTAAACTTAAGCCCTTTTTTGCTCCCCAGAGCGCAAGTTCTGCGAGATTGCAGCTTTTGCTTGTTGCGCGGGAATATTTTGAATGGATGTGTAAATCGGTGTAGTATAGCATTTAAAAATTATACAATGTTGTTGTTTTTGCTTGCAATCTAATGTTAAAGAAGATTTGTTAAGATTTGTTAAGTTATTGTTAAAACAAATTGGCAATTTTTTTGAAAAAAAATACTTTATTATAATGTAGAAGTTAACTACCATAGAGATTATAAGATAACGATTATTTATAAACTTTATGCCTCTTAAGTAAAGGAATTAAATGCCGAAGAGATGGGTTAATTCTAAAGTTTGCAAAAGAGTGAAGGTCGTAATCGGACAAAGGGAATACAACAAATTTAAAAGCTTTGATAATTTTATCAAGGCTTTTTGTTTTGCAAGGATTTTGAAAATATAGTATTATAAAAAGGTAAATTGTTATAAAATAAGTTTTTATAAGTTATGTTAGATTTTTTAACTCCCAAAACAAAAGTGCGCGCTTTTGATATAATGCAAGTTCCTTTAGATAACTTTCAGGTTATCGGAATTTCGCAGATTAATCCTTATTGTAAGGTAAAATATGAAAATGATATTTTTATCACCGTTGTTTCAATTGCAAATGATTCAAAAGAATATGATGAAAAAGAGGGGATGATTTTAACTACGTATTTTTCTGTGAGAAAATGTCCTAAATGTTCGCGTGTCGAACTTTTGCCTGTTAATATGAGGATAAATCGCGATAGTGAATATTTAAAATATGAAGAAGAAGCGCTGAAGCGCGATTATCATTCATCGAAAAAAAATTTTCCAACAACCGTGAGAGCTTTTTGTAACCATTGCTCTACAGGATTTTTTATTTTAATTAAAAATGAAGATTTGTGGATTAAAGAAGCCAAAAAAATTAAAGAAAAAGATTTGATTCTTAGAACCTGGGATGAATATCAATTTGATGATGAAGCTTAATTATTTAATTAAATACGGCAAGAGAATAATTGAAAATAATGATATTTAAAATTAAAATATAAAAAAATAATTAAGAATTTTATTTTTTTAAAATTTTAATATTAAGATATAAATATGAAATACAAAGACTATTATGAAATATTGGGCGTTGCAAAAGACGCATCCTCTCAAGCGATTAAAAGCGCATATCGTAAACTTGCGCGAAAATATCACCCTGACGTTAATAAGGCTGCTGATGCGCAGGCAAAATTTAAAGATATTAACGAAGCTTATGAAGTTTTGGGTGATGAAAGCAAAAGAAAAAGATACGACCAACTGGGCTCTTCCTGGTCGCAAGGGGCAGATTTTACGCCTCCTCCGGGGTTTGAGGGGTTCAAT
>CAPYQR010000231.1 GCA_948742005.1 uncultured bacterium | reverse complement strand
AATCTATCCACAATTCCTGTTGAGGTTTTATATAATGAATATAATATATCCTATAAAACCGAATTTTATTTTGATAAACATACTTTTCAAAAAGCTTATATAATTATTGACAACAAGAAAAGAATCTCTGAATTCAAATTCAAAATCAATCAACAAGAATTTAGTGCCGATAAATCCATGACAGGAAATGAACTCACAAAAATGGACATTACAAATTATCTTAATCAAGGGATGAATGTCATAGAATTTCCACCGTTAAGCGTTCAAAACAGAGGCAGAAATTTAGTTTATTGTGTTGAATTTATATAAATAGAAAAAATATATTAAAAGAAATAAAGTTAAATATGGAAAATCAAACACAACAACCACAAGACGAGCAAGGCAAAGGTCTTTTAAAAAGCGCAGGACTAATTGTTATTGTAATTTTGCTGTCAAAAATTGCAGGTTTTTTAAGAGATATTATTGTTGCTAATTATTACGGTGCAAGTTTGGTTTCGGATGCTTATTTTTACGCATATCAAATCCCTGCGCTCGCTATTGTTATTCTTGGCGGAATGGGCGGGCCTTTTCACAGCGCCACTGTTAGTGTATTTTCAAAAATTATAACAGATTTTAAAATCAAACCTCCCCTTGAAATTAAAAAATTATTCAACACATTTGAAACCTTTTCAATTTTGATTTTTGGCGCGATTGCGCTTATTTGCTTCTTTTTTCCTCAACAGGTGATGAACGTTATAATTTCACAAGCGAGTCCTGAATTAAGCGCAAAAGCAGCATATCTTTTAAAAATAATGTCGCCTGCGATTGTAATCGGAGCATTACTGGGGCTTTATTACGGGATTTTAGTAACATATAACAAATTTTTGCTCCCGAATATAGCACCGTCTGCTTTATCTATAGGTATAATTTTAACCTTAATTTTTACAAAAGGCGACAACACAGGCTATTATCTTGCATTAGGAACTTTAATCGGCGCTGTATTACAACTTTTAATGCAGACGAGTGCTGTTTATAAGCTCGGATATACTTTCAAGCCATGTTTTGAGTTTTTTCACAATAAAAATTTTAATGACATAATGGAACTTTTGATGCCTGCGTTTTTATCTTCGACAATTGGTCAAATAGGGATTTATGTCGATATTTTCTTTGCATCGGGCTTGAGCGAGGGGCAGTGGACAGCGTATGGGTATGCTAACCGAATTTTCCAATTTCCGACAGGATTAATGTTATCAGCGCTTTTAGTTCCTTTGTTTCCTTTATTTTCAAGGTTAGTAGCCAAAAAAGATTTTGATTCGGTAAGACATTATTTCAACAAAGGTGTCGGCTCTTTGATTTTTGTCGGAACTTTTATGATGATTTTCATATTTATCTCAAGAACCGATTTAATCTCCCTTGCGCTTGAGCGCGGAGCGTTTGACAGAAATGCAACATTAATGGTTTCCGAGGTATTATTTTTTATTTCGTTATCAATAATTCCTTATATGTTCCGCGATTCGATAACAAGACTTTATTATTCTTTTAACGATTCAAAAACGCCTTTTTTAATAGCTTTGATGTCAATTTTATTAAAACTAATCTTTAATTCAATTCTGGTAAAACCTTTGGGCATCAACGGAATTGCACTTTCAACAACAATAATAACTTTAATTAACGGAACAATTTTAGCAGTTTTAATCAGAAAAAAAATCTCAATCGGATATAAAAAGTTCTTGTCGCAAATCCTAAAAATCCTGTCTTGTGCGTTTTTTGCTTTTATTTTAGGATATTTTTTAAATGTCTTTTTAGAAACGTTCAAAGTTGCGCTTGTTTTCCTTGTTACCTTTGGAATTTACGTTTCAATTGCACATTTATTAAAAGTTGAATATTTGGAAGATTTAAAAGAAAAAATTGAGGAAAAATTTTGCACAAAGATAAAGAAAAACCAATAACCCTCAAAAAAGGTGAGGTCTTAGCCTTTAAAACAGATACCGTCTGGGGTTTCGGGGTTGACCCTGATGATGATATTGCGATTTATAATGTTTATAAAATTAAAAAAAGGGATTCTGATAAACCCTTGATTTTAATGAGCAACAGATTAGAACCTTTAAAAAAATATATCGAATTCATCCCCCCTTACGCACTTGATTTAATTGAAAAACATTTGCCCGGAGGGTTGACCTTGATT
>CAPYQR010000230.1 GCA_948742005.1 uncultured bacterium | reverse complement strand
CGTGTAGGAGACGCCGCAGGACAGATTAAAACATCAACAAAAGGTACAATTTTTTCAACAGGGTCAATTTTATAAAGATTTTTTTCAAAAAATTCAAAATCATTCCACGCATCTTCACAAATTACAACGCCGTATTTAACACCGCAAAGTTCAAAAATTCTTGATTCAACATCAACTTCACTTGGTTCAAAATAACGATATTCATTATGTTCTGCGTAATTTGGAAGAAGAGATTTTCTGATTATTTTTGTTATTTTTTTATTTTGAATTAAAGCGATTGAATTATAATAAGGCTTTCCGAATTTTGAGGTGTTTATTTCGGGATATCCAACCAGAGCCGTGATTTCTTCGCAATATTCTTTAATTTCTTCAAGCGCCTGTGCGCATTCGAGCGCGAGTTTGGGATATCTTCCCAGAATATCGCCAATCGGATAAGATAAAAGACATAATTCCGGAAAAACAATTAATTCAGCCTTTTTATCACGTGCGATTTTAATGTTTTGGATTATTTTTTCTTTGTTATATCTAACGTTTCCGACAATTGTGTTAATTTGCGCTAAAACAATTTTATTGCTTTTTTTCATAAAGCCATTTTAGCATAAAACAAAGCCAAAAAACAAACTTTTTAGTGGAGTTCAAAAAAATTTTAAGACGTAAAATAACAAAAGACGAATATTTTTATTTTAAAAGGATAGGAAGATGAAAAAATTAAAAAATTATCTGTTTGCGCTTTTTGCACTTATAACAACTGCACAGAGTTTTGCAAGCGAAGCAAATTTAATCGTTCCTGATATCAAACAAGACAATTTCAGCTATAATCTACTTTTAACAGGTATTTTGATTGCTGTTTTAGGCGTGATTTTCGGGATGGGAGAATTTTTGAAAATTAAAAAAATAAAAGTTCACCCTTTGATGAAAAATGTCGGAAATACTATTTTTGAAACCTGCAAAACATATTTAATCCAGCAAGGAAAATTCTTAATCACCCTTGAAGTCGTAATCGGAATCTGTATTGCTTATTATTTCGGCGTTTTAGAACAAATGGGCGCAAAAGGCGTTTTATTAATCCTTTTATGGTCAATAATCGGAATTTTAGGCTCTTATTTTGTTGCATGGTTTGGAATCAGAATGAACACCCTTGCAAATTCCGCAACATCATTTTTAGCACTCAAATCAAAACCGCTGAATTGCCTCAATGTTCCTTTAAGAGCAGGTATGAGCATCGGGGTTTTGCTGGTTAGTGTTGAATTAATTTTAATGCTTGTTATTTTACTTTTTGTTCCATCAGAACTTGCAGGTGCTTGTTTTATCGGCTTTGCAATAGGAGAAAGCTTAGGTGCTTCCGCACTTCGCGTTGCAGGGGGAATTTTTACCAAAATTGCCGATATTGGTTCTGATTTAATGAAAATACAATTCGGAATTAAAGAAGACGACCCGAGAAACCCAGGCGTAATCGCCGATTGCACGGGAGATAACGCAGGAGATTCCATAGGACCTTCTGCTGACGGTTTTGAAACCTACGGCGTTACGGGTGTTGCACTTGTAAGCTTTATTTTACTTGCAGTTAGTGATTTTCAAATCCAGCTTTTAGCATGGATTTTCACAATGAGATTTTTAATGATTGTAACTTCAATCGCATCTTATTTAATTAATAATGTTTTAACCTGTTTATACGCAAGAAAATGCGATAAAACAAACAAAAGATTTGATTTTGAAAAGCCTTTGACAAACCTTGTCTGGTTAACTTCAATTTTATCAATAATCATGACTTTTATGGTCAGCAAATGGCTTTTAGGCGGAATTGAAAATAATTTATGGCTTGTTTTATCTTCAATTATTTCCTGTGGAACGCTGGGTGCTGCATTAATCCCAGAAGCTACAAAAATCTTCACAAGCACCAAAGCAAAACACACGAAAGAAGTTGTAACCGCATCTTGTGAGGGGGGAGCATCTTTAACAATTCTATCAGGAATTGTTTCGGGTAATTTTTCAGGCTTTTGGATTGGGGCGATTATCGTCCTTTTAATGGGTATTGCATATTTTGCAAGTACTTATATTCAAAATATAATGATTTACCCTTCTGTTTTTGCATTCGGTCTTGTTGCGTTCGGCTTTTTAGGAATGGGCCCTGTTACAATCGCTGTTGACAGCTACGGCCCTGTTACGGACAATGCACAGT
>CAPYQR010000229.1 GCA_948742005.1 uncultured bacterium | reverse complement strand
GTTCATGTCCACAGAATTTGCAACCGTCTGGGTTACGTTAAAACCAACACGCCCGATGAAACAGAGATGGAACTAAGAAAAAAACTTCCAAAAGAATTTTGGATTGATTTTAATACTTATCTAGTGACTTTAGGGCAAAATATCTGCAAACCGACAAAACCAAAGTGCGAATTTTGTCCGATTCAAAAATTTTGCAAAAACTAAAACACGCCTGTTTCCATTTTAAATTCAACATCAAGATTATTAATGTTTGCAGAAATTATGTTTGAACTTTTGATTTTAACATTGATTTTCCTTAAAATTCCAACATCTTTTTGAACTTCTGTCAAAATTTCTCCGATAAATTCCACCGCCCCAATATCGTCTGATTCACGCGCAGTTTTATAAAGTTCCAAAATCTGCTTTAACATAAATTCTTCATGAGATAAAGCGCTTGAAAAAACATCTGTAACATTTATCCAATCAATGTTTGGTTCTTCGATTTTTGCAAAAGATAATTTCTCATCACGCAAAATAAGATAATCATAAATTCTCTGTGCAATTGAAAGTTTATAAGAAGCCTTGTGTTTCATAAAAGAACAAAACCCTCTCATTGCTATTTCATCAAAATATGTCGACATTGCAAAGTATAAATAAGCACTGTAAAATTCATGGTTTATTTGTTTGTTAAATTCTTGTATTAATTTTGTATCCATTTTTGTTTTTGTTTTCTCCTCCGATTTTTAAAACACCTTATTCAATTACTGTCATCCATACTCCATCACGGTTGCATAATAATCTGACATCAAAACCGCTTTCGCAATTACATTTAAAAGTAAATTCCAATTCATCATCAAAATTAAAATATTTTCTTTTCATAAATCTTTTATCTTTCGAAATAACTTCGACAAATTGAATATAATGTTCTTGATTCATTGGATGATTAAAAGTTATTTTCTTTTCAATATCGCTTATTTTTTCCAATATTGCAAAATGCGGATTTTCGCTATTCGGAATATTTTCCCTCATTAATTCCATATCCTCTCCGCAGCAGACAAGCCTGCCTGCACCCTCGATACAAATTTCAGCAACATTATCACAAACATCACATTTATAAATTTCAAACCTGTTTGTCATAAAAATTCCTCTCCTTTCTTCTATAAATCAATTCTCGCATGCGGAAAAATAAAAAATATTACCTTAATAAGCTAAGAAAAAAGAATAAATGATATTTATTTTAAAAATAAAAAATGATATAATAAACAAAAAGAGGAAAAATATGGCAAGAATTCTTGTTTCAATGAATGATACATTTTTATCAACAGTTGATAAAATCGCCAAAAACGAACAAAGAAGCCGTTCGGAATTAATCCGCGAAGCATTAAGGAATTATATCCAAAAGGCAAACAGAATTGCGCCCAAAAAAGCCCAAAGTGAAGCTAAGATTCTTGAGGATTTGCTCGATTAATCAAATAAACCTGAAGCTCCAAAGGTTCAAGCTCCGCTTCGATTTTGTCTTTTGGAATTTGCGGTTTTTTCTTTGAATTAATTGTTGAAAACGCAGCGTTTTTTTTCAAAAATTTAGATTCAATACTTATTCTCTGCTTGTTGTTTTCATCAAGTGAACCAATAACAATAAGTTCTTTATTTAAATATATGATTGAATAAGCAAAAACCTTTTCATTATTTGTTTTAAGAGTTAAATATTTTCCGTTTTTAAATAAATCAAGATTTTGTTTTTTAAATTCAATTGCCTTTAAATATTCTTTTTTCAAATCAGGATTTTTAATTCTGGTTGGTGCTGTTGTATTGAAAATATCAAAGCTTCCGCTGTGAACAAAATAATATTCATCATCCGTTAGGGAAAAATCAGCATGTTTATTTTCATAATCGTAAATATAATCATCACCCCCTGAAAATCCGTCAAGATAATATGAATTCAAAGGCATTACAGCGCTCAGCCAAAGAATCATATTCCAATAGTTTTCCCCTCTTAAAATCGGCGCTTGCTGGTCATGGGTTGCAAAAGTAGCCAAAAGCGCTTTATTTTTATGACGAGATAAAATTTTCAAGTTTTTTTCTATTTTTTCATCAAATTCTTTTTTGGTTTTAATATTTTTAAAATCACTCCAAGACCCGTAATATCCATCAAAACCCGAATTTAAAAGCTCGTCAATCGTTGTATAGTGCAAAACATCGCCCTGCGCAGGATTTGACCAGTCGGGACT
>CAPYQR010000228.1 GCA_948742005.1 uncultured bacterium | reverse complement strand
GAATTTTTTAGATGGGATGGTTTCGATTTTTATTGCGGCTTTTTGTCCTTTTTTCATATTTTTAATTTGTGTTTCTTTAAAATTTGCAATAACATAACATTCTTTTGGAATGATTGTCATAATAGAATTTTGCGGGTCAACTCGGCTTCCTGTTTCTATATTTTTGTTTGTAATTGCGCCGTCAACCGGTGAAATTAAAGTTGTGTAAGAAAGGTTTAATCTTGCCTGTTCAACTTCTGATAGAAGTTGTTGAATTTGCGTATTTTGCGAGGTTTTTTTAGCTAAAGCGGATTGAAGAGCGTTTGCTGCTGCTTTTGATTGGTCTTGTGCAGATTTATACTGTGCTTTTGCAACGGTAAGGTTTTTAATCGCATTGTTTAAATCTTGTTTTGTAACCGAACCGTCCTGGTAGGCGTTTTTATATCTGATGTAATCATTATTTGCATTTTCAAGTTTTGATTTTGCGTTTTTTATTTCGTTTTTTGCAGATAAATTTACTGCATTCATTTTATCAACATCCTCTGTAGAAATTTTTAAATCGGTCTGTGCTTTTTCAAGCCTTGTCTGTGCGTTATTTAGCGCCGATTCAAAATCCTTAGGGTCGATTTGGGCGATGATTTCTCCTTTTTTGATTTCTTGATTATTATCAACATTTAATTCGATAATTTCCCCTGAAACTTTTGGTGAAAAATAGACCATCTGTGCTTCGATAAAAGCATTATTGGTTGATTGATAAAAACAAGAATGGATTAATCCGCAAATCCCTGCCAAAATAAAAACAAGAGTGACGATTAAAGGAATTATCTTTTTATAATGTTTTGAATTTTTATTCATTTTTTCTCCTTTGAAAACAAGATTTTATATTTTATTTTACCCTGTAAAATCTAAACTTGTAAATAAACAATTGTAAATTTGAGAAAATTAGTTTTGTTTAATCCTTTTATTTTGTTTATAATTAAGAAAAAAGCAAGGATTTTATTTTGGAAAATTTTTTAAATATCTTATCAAGATTATCGGGAATTGTTGGAATAATTATAATCTTAGGCATTTGTTATTTGATGTCAAATAACAAGAAAAAAATTAATTATAAAACAGTCGGCGTTGGTCTGGCTTTGCAATTTGCACTTGCTGTTTTTGTTTTAAAAATACCTTTAGGTAAAACAATAATTGATATTTTAGCAGGATGTATCAGAAAAATTCTTACTTTTTCTGATGTTGGAGCAGATTTTGTTTTCGGATTTTTATCAAGTGCGCCTCAAAAGCTGGATGAATTGTTTTTTGAAGGTGCTGCGTTTTTATTTTCGGTTAAATTAATTTCAACGATAATTTTCATCCTTGCAATTGTAAATATTCTTTATTATTTTGGAATAATGCAAAAAGTTGTCGCATTTTTTGCTCGTATTATGTATAAATTAATGGATGTTTCGGGCGCTGAGGCACTTTCTAATGTTGCCAGTGCTTTTGTCGGTCAGGTTGAAGCGCAGATTATGATTCGCCCTTATTTAAAAGGTGCTACAAAATCTGAACTTTTAGCTTCAATGACCGGTTCAATGGCATGTATTGCAGGCGGCGTTATGGCTTTGTATATTGCAATGGGCGTAAAGGCGGAATTTCTTTTAGCAGCGTCAATTATGGCAGCTCCGGGGGCATTGGTTGTTGCAAAGATAATTTATCCTGAAGTTGAACAATCGCAAACAAAAGAAAACGTCAAAATTAACATTGAACGTACACATGTAAATTTGATTGATTCAATTGCACATGCGGCAGGTGATGGGATGAAAGTTTCGTTGAATGTTATTGCGATGTTGATTGCTTTGTTGTCTTTAATTGCTTTGGGGGATTATATTCTGGCAAAAGTCGGTTTGTTTTTATATAATGTCTGTCATATTCATTTGAGTTTTATTGATTTGTCAAATTTAAGCATAAAATCAATCCTCGGGCTTTTGTTTTCCTTTTTTGCTTTGATTTTAGGAACACCATTAGAGGATGTTATGAATGTTGGTGCGCTGATGGGTGAAAAATTGGTTCTGAATGAATTTATTGCATATACGGATTTGATTTCTCTGAAAGATGTTTTATCGCAAAAAGCAATAATAATTTCAAGTTTTGCATTGTGCGGTTTTGCTAATTTTGGCTCAATTGCGATTCAAATCGGAGGAATCGGAGAACTTGCCCCTACAAGAAGAAAAGATTTGGCGCGTTTAGGAATAA
>CAPYQR010000227.1 GCA_948742005.1 uncultured bacterium | reverse complement strand
GGTTTGATTACAAGATTAATCATATCTTCTTCAATAATTTTTTGAATTTGAGCATTGTCGCTTACCCCGTTAATTTCAGGGTCATGTTGAGTCGAGATAACAATTGTATCGATTCTTGTCGGCTTATTGTTGATATATTCAACTGTCACCTGGCTTTTGCCATCAGGTCTTAAATAATTAACAAGTTTTTGTTTTCTTATATCTGCTAATTTTTTAGCAAGTTTGTGTGCTAAAGAAATTGGCAGAGGCATTAATTCTTTTGTTTCATTACATGCGTAACCAAACATAATACCCTGATCTCCTGCGCCGATATCAAGAGTTTCATCGCTTGAAGTGTCGGAATTTTGCGTTCTTGATTCTAATGCTTTGTTGACTCCTCCTGCGATATCGATTGATTGCTCATCTATTGAAGTCAAAACGGCGCAAGTTTTATAATCAAAGCCGCCGCCTTCTTCGCCGTTGTAGCCTATGTTTTTGATTGTGTTTCTGACAATTGTCGGGATATCAACGTAGCAATTTGAAGTAATTTCTCCGCAAACAAGCGCCATTCCTGTTGTAACCGTGGTTTCTGCCGCAACTCTGGATTTAGGGTCTTTTGATAAAAATTCGTCCAAAATTGCATCTGAAATTTGGTCACAAACCTTATCAGGGTGTCCTTCTGTTACTGATTCATAAGTAAATAAAAAATTCTTAGTCATACTTTTCTCCTTAATTTGTATTTCCCACCGGTAAGGTTTTTAATTCCAACCCGGTAATAGAATCTATTTTATTACAAATAATATTCTTTACAATATAATGTAACTTATTTTAATAAAATTCAACTTTTTAAAGGTAATTCAATTAAAAATTCACATCCTTTGTTAAATTCTTCTTCAAACCAATTTGATTTAACGCTGATTTTGCCTTTGTGAAGCTCAATAATTTTTTTGACAATCGCAAGTCCCAATCCGCTTCCGCCGAGTTCTCTGCTGCGTGTTTTATCAACACGATAAAACTTTTCAAAAATCTTATTTAAATGTTTTTCTTCAATTCCTATTCCGTAATCTCTGATTTTTATTTCAAGGTTGTTTTTATCTTTGTTTTTTGATGCTGAAATATCGATTGTTTCTGTTTTTGAATATTTTATTGCATTGATTAAAATGTTTGTTATTGCAGTTTCTAAAAGTTGTGAATCTGCATTAAGTTTTATTGAGTCATTAAAATTAAAATTAATTTTAATATTTTCTTTTATTCCTGCACAATTATTAATTGCATTATCAATACAATCTTCAAGAAGAATATCGCTAAAGTCATTATGAGATTTCAAGGTTTTATATTCAAGTTTTGAAATATCAATAATATTTAAAATTAATTCATTAAGTCTTTGCGCGTTGGTCTTTAAAATATTAATACATTCAATATCCTGTGTGCTTTTGCTTTTGGGGCTTAAAAGCTCGCAAGAAAGAATAATACTTGTTAAGGGTGTTTTGACTTCATGTGAAAATCCTGAAAGCATTTCGTTTTTTTCAATTTCAATATTTTTAAGCTCATTTATTTTTTCTTTTAATTGATTTGCCATGTTTGTAATAATTAAAGAAAGAAGAAAAATTATTATTATTCCAATCAAACAGGCAAGGATGATATTTTGTTGGTTTTTTAAAAAGGCTTCAATCATATTATCCTGCAAAAGTGCAATTTTGATTATGTATTTTGTATTATCAACAAAAATTGTCTTTTCTTTTGCAATCATTTTGTCTTTGAGGGTCTGTTTGTAATTTTTGATTGTTTTTTTGCTGAAATAATCTGTTTTTATTTCATTAATATTGATATCATTTCTTGATTGGACAATCGGGGAATTATTTTCATCTAAAATAAAAATTGCAATATCTACATCTTTTAAATTTTTTGCAAAAAGTTCAAGTTTTTCGTGGTTTTTTTCTTTTAAAATTGGTTTTACTGCCCATTCAACAAGCAAGATTTGGTGGTCAAGCTCTTCTTTTTCTTCTTCAATATATGAATTATAAAACTTGAAAAATTGATTAGTTAGAAGAATTGATGATGAAATTATTATTGATGTTATTATTAAAATAAAAAATAAAATATATTTAACATGTTTTTTCATTTAATCTGTATCCAATTCCCCTTACCGATTCAATTTCAGAACCAAGTGAACCCAGTTTTCTTCTTAGATTTAAAATTTGAACATCAATGGAACGCTCGGAAATATCATAACCTGCATCAC
>CAPYQR010000226.1 GCA_948742005.1 uncultured bacterium | reverse complement strand
TCTAAAATGTGCACCGATTGAATTTTTTCTCTTCAATGCGCTTAACGCAATTAATTCTGCGCAGCAAAGCGCGTTTTTAAGCTCGTAAAATTCTTTTGTTTTGATTGAGTTTAATTTTTCAAATTTTGTCTGAATTTGATTGATATCCATGAGTGCTTTGTTTAAACCTTTAGAATCTCTAATTATTCCAACATTTTCACTCATTGTTGATTTTAATTTATCCATCAATTCTTCTATTTCGATTTGTTTATCTGAAATTTCTTCATTTTCAGCTTGAGTGTATTTATCAATTTCGGATTTTATTTTTTCATCAAATTTTTTCGGCGGTTCTGTGTTTTGTTTAATTAATTTTTCACTTAAAAGATGAGCAAAAACGCCGCATTCAAGCAAAGAATTTGATGCAAGCCTGTTTGCACCATGAAGCCCCGTAGAAGCGCATTCGCCGATTGCGTAAAGATTTTTAATTGTTGTTTGAGATTCTAAATCTACTTTTATTCCGCCCATAAAATAGTGCTGTGCAGGAATTACGGGTAATAACCCCAAATCAACGTCAACATTATTTTCTTTGCATAAATTAAAAATTGTAGGAAATCTTTTCTTGAACTTTTCAATTCCAATTTGTGAAATATCAAGATTAACAAAATTTGTATGCGTTATTTGCATTTGTTCAAAAATAGCTCTTGATACAACATCTCTTGGTGCTAAATCAGCCATTAAATGGTAATTTTTTGCGAAATATCCACCATCCAAATCAACAAGTTTTGCTCCCTCTCCGCGCACGGATTCAGAAACCAGAGGCATTGTTTTTGTATTTTTAACATATAATGCACTCGGATGGAATTGTACAAATTCCATATTTTCTACATCAGCTCCGCAATTATGGGCTAATGCAATGCCATCGCCTGTTGAGGTTGTGGGGTTTGTTGTATTTTTGTAAATTTGACCTATTCCGCCTGTTGCTATTATTACATTATTTGAATAAATGACTTCATAATTTTCATTTATAACATTAAAAAGAATTACGCCGCGGCAGATATTTGATTCATCAACAAGAATTTCAAGCGCCATTGTGTTTGTATAAATTTCAATATTTGATTTTTCTTGAATTTTTTGACACAAAGCTTTTTCGATAACTTTTCCCGTTGAATCGCCTTGCGAGTGTAAAATTCTGGGACAGGAATGAGCACCCTCAAGAGTAAAATTAAGATTTTTGTTATCATTTTTGTCAAATTCAACACCAAACCTGATTAATTCTTGTGCAATTGTTGATGAGGCTTGGGATACAAGTTTTACTGCCTGAATATTATTTAAACCGCAGCCTGCTTTTAGGGTATCTTTAATGTGCGATTCAACTGAATCTTTTTTATTTAATTCAGGAATAACACTTACAATTCCGCCTTGTGCAAGCGAAGATGAGCCTGAAAAAAGATTTTCTTTTGTGACGAGCAAAATTCCGTCTTGGAAAGAATTGTTTTCGCTTAATTTATTTGCAAGATATAATCCGCTCATCCCGCTTCCGATTATAACCACATTATATTTTGAATATTTCATTTTATTACTTATCCTTAACAATATAATAATATAAACAAAAATTAATTTGCATGATGAGATTAAATTAGTTTTTCTATGATAAAATTATTTTTGTAATTAATAATAAAACGAGGTTTTGTAATGGAAAATACTAAAAAAAGAGTGCTTTTGTGTATATTGGACGGTTGGGGAATTTCAAAAGATACGGAATATAATGCTGTTTATAGTGCAAATACGCCTAATTATGATAATTTTATTAAAACCATGCCAAATTCAACTCTTCATGCAGACGGCTTAAATGTCGGACTTCCCGAAGGACAAATGGGCAACAGCGAAGTAGGACATTTAAACATTGGCGCAGGAAGGGTTGTTTATCAAGAACTAACAAGAATCAACAAAGCAATTGATGATGGTGAATTTTTCAATAATGAAGAGTTTTTAAATGCAATTAATCATGTTAAAAAAAATAATTCGGCTCTTCACATCTACGGGTTAACTTCCCCCGGCGGCGTACACAGCTCTATGAAACATTTAAAAGCATTAATTAAAATGGCAGCTGAAAATAATTTGAAAGAAGTTTATATCCATGCTTTTTTAGATGGTCGCGATACACCGCCTAAGTCTGCAGATAAATTTTTAGCTGAAATTGAGGAAGAATTAAAAAAATACAATCTTCCAAAAATTGCCTCAATAATAGGACGTTATTGGGCTATGGACAGAGATAAAC
>CAPYQR010000225.1 GCA_948742005.1 uncultured bacterium | reverse complement strand
GCGTTAAATAGCCTGTTTAGATCATCTTCTAAGGCTTGCGCATTTTTACAGCTGTCAATTTTAACAATATTTGAAGAATTTGAAAATACTTCTACAACCGGTCTTAAAGTTTTAATGGCTTTTTTGGTTGCTTTATTTTCAATTTCGCTTAACTTGGCACCGTTATTAACATTTAGCGGATAACCGATTAATTTTCCGTCTTTTATTTCAAAACCGAAATAATCCATTACTTTGTTTTTTTCCAAAGGTTTTAAATTTTTCATTATATCTTGCGCTATAGATACAAAATCTTCTCTTGGCATTTTTAAATTCAAGCGCGCGTTGTTTAAATCAACATTTTGAATTGAAGATACAAGGGATGATATCGTTTTATCAAATTCGGCAACTTCAGCTTGGGTAAGCGGTTTAACGCCGATACCTATTGATTTAGACAATTTTTGCAAAAGCGCACAATATTCTTCTTGATTTTTTGGCAATATTGGCAATAGTTTGGAATTAGTTTTAAACAAATCAGTATTATTTTCTACTAATTTTTGCATTAAATGTCTTTTTTGACGGACATCCAATTCGTTTATATTTTTAATACCTATGAAATCTTCAAAACCAAAAAATGTATTAAAATCTAAACGAGATGTATAAATTTGCTGCATCTTTTCTTTTGTTAAGCTGTTTAGTTTTTTACTAAATGCTTTTGGCGAAAGGTTTTTGATATGGAAAATATCTCTCAAGTTATCGAAATCAATTAATCTTATTGAATCATCATTTAAGGAATTTAAAAAATTTTGCTGCTATTTTAAGGTCAAAATCCGAATCACCATATAAGCATCCTTTTGCATTACCTTTTCTTAGCGAACTTATAAAAGCGCAAAAATCATTAAAATTTTCTTTATACTTCAACATTTTATTGAAATCATGAGGAGCATTTAAACAATTTTTATTTAAATATTGCGACAATCTTTCTATCTTAATTACAGAATCTACATTATCTAAAGCTTCTTTTAAATGATTCTCGCAAATTTTAAATGCATTTTTAGGATTATTCTTTTTAAATATCTTAAATATAATATCAATCTGCTCTTTGTCGGCATTTATGTTCTTATTTTTAAAGAAATATGCTACGTTATGATAATTAATTTTATCAAATCCATTCTCCGATGCAAGCGAAAGGAGATTATTAAAGCAATGTTTTACCTTGGCATCATTGGCTATACATTGCGCCAATTCTTCTACGTATGAATCACCAACAAAGTCAGAGTATGTATGTTTTCTAAGTAAATTAAAAATATCTGCTTTGGTAACTTTAGATTCATCAAAAGCTTGTCCTAAATTTATCTTTTTCAACGATGAATCAAGACAAGATGTTAAAACTTTGTCGTCAGGAATTTTATTTAATAATTTTGTTAAATCAAAATTATTAAATTGTTTTAACATTCTTTGAGTATAAATTGTATCAAGCACCCTTTTGTCTGTCATTATTTGCAAAAATGCACCCGTTCCAATAATTGCAGCGCTTGCAAAAGCAATAAAGAGCGAAACTTTTTTTATTTTGGCTCTAGCATTTGTATAATTTTTTAAATTAGATAATTCCAAACTATCCTGTTGAAGATTCGGATTATATTTTGGTACATAAGGAAGCTGTGGAATTTTAAATTCCTTGATACCCGTATAATATTTTCCGCTTTAAGTAGTTATTTCCATGTTTAAATAAAAAATTTTCAAAAAAAATGCTGATTTTTACAAATATTTACATCCAGCCAAACTAACCGTTTGTTTAATTACTTATTTTTAAATTTTTATTTATTGTTTATTTGTAACAATTTAAGGAGAAATTTAAAGTGGATTTTAACGGTTCAAAAACACGACAAAATTTAATCGAAGCGTTTATAGGAGAATCTAAGGCAAGAAATAAATATACATTTTATGCTCAAAAAGCCCGAAAAGACGGTTTTTGCCAGATTGCAGATATATTTGAAAAAACAGCACAAGACGAAACAGAACATGCAAAAATCTGGTTCAGACTATTACACAACGATTCAATTCCCGATACAATCGAAAATTTAAAAGATGCGATTGAATCAGAACATTTTGAAACAAGCAAAATGTATGTTGATTTTGCTAAAATTGCACAAGAAGAAGGGTTTGAGCGAATTTCAAAATTATTTCACAAAGCTGCATCAATTGAAAAAACTCACGAAGAAAGATATAGAAAACTTCTTGAAAACATTGAAAAAGAAGAAGTTTTTGAAAAAAATGAGGAAGTTGTCTGGGAATGTGATAATTGCGGATTCTCATTAAGCGGCAGGGAAGCTCCTGAAATTTGTCCTTTTTG
>CAPYQR010000224.1:1737-2356 GCA_948742005.1 uncultured bacterium | reverse complement strand
CAGCTTGAAATCGAGGCTTTTTATAAATGCAGGGATTTAGCCCGTAAACGCAATCTTGTCATGAAATTTGTTCAAGCAAGATACACATTTGACAGAAAAAAGATAACTTTTTATTACACAGCGCCTGAAAGAGTTGATTTTAGAGAACTTTTAAAAGATTTAACACAGGAATTTAAACGCGTCAGAATTGATTTGCGCCATATAGGAGTGCGTGATGAAACCTCTATTCTTCAAGGACAGGGAATTTGCGGTCAGGATTATTGCTGTTGTAAATTTTTAAAGAAATTTGAACAAGTGAACACAAAACTTGCAAAAGATCAGGGAATCCCGATTACTCCCGGGAAAATCACGGGTGCTTGCGGAAGATTGCTGTGTTGTTTGAATTATGAATATAAAAATTATCTTGATGCTGCAAAAACCTTGCCTCCCGTAGGCTCGGGGGTTATGACGCCTGAGGGTGTCGGCAGGGTGTTTATGGTTAATTTTTTGAAAAAATCGGTTAACGTTAAACTTGAAGACGGTAAAATTAAAGAATATAAAAAAGAAGATATTGAAATGATAGATGGTGAAGTTAATATCGATATCAATATCGACAATAACTTGAATTACCACGAAGATG
>CAPYQR010000224.1:0-1727 GCA_948742005.1 uncultured bacterium | reverse complement strand
AAATCATTGAATGACGATAAAAATTCATCAACGGGAAATATTTAAATTTAGCAAATATGCAGGAATTAAAAGGGAAAGAAATGGAAGATAATAAGGTTTCAAGTAAGAAATTTGCAAGCGCAATTGCAAGATTTTTAGACGACAATAAAGCGCAGGATATTGTTATTTTGAATGTTTCAAATGTCTGTTCGCTTGGCGATTATTTTATTATTGCAACAGGTAATTCAACCCCGCAGGTCAGAGGTTTGACAGAAACTTTGAGAAAAAAAATCAAAGACATTTTTAAAAGATTTCCACAAGGAGAAGAAACAGAAAAAACAAATAAATGGAACTTGTTAGATTACGGTGAAGTTGTTGTTCATATTATGCATCCGGAGCAGCGGGAAACCTATAAAATTGAAAAATTCTGGTCTCATGCTCTGACTCTTGATAGGAGCGAGTGGGAAGAAGAGTCAAAAGAATTTGCAAAATATGAAAGTTAATTTTTATCTTAAATCTTTAGGATGTAAACAAAATCAGCTTGAAGGACAGATAATTGAAAACGAATTAATTAAAAAAGGCTGTACAAAAGTTTCCTCAATTAATAAAGCGGATATTTACATCCTTAATTCTTGTACCGTAACTTCCCATAGCGATTCGCAGGTTAATTATTTATTAAACCGTGCAAAAAGATTAAATCCAAAAATTAAAACCGTCCTGACAGGCTGCTGCGCGCAGACTTATAAACTTCACAAGGATTTTAATTATAGCGAAATTGATTTAATCCTTGGAAATAGTGAAAAATTAGAAATTGAAAAATATATTAATAATTTATTTGTTCAAAAAACCGAAAAGCTTTTTGTAAAAGATATCATGAAGCAAAAAACTTTTGAAAACAGTTTTCTTTTAAATCCTGATTCAACAAGAGCAAGTATTAAAATTCAAGACGGATGCAACAATCGCTGTTCATATTGTATAATTCCTTTTGCGCGAGGAAATTCGCGTTCAAACACGGTTGAAAATATTTTAAAACAAATTGATTTAATAGTTGAAAAAAATATTAAAGAAATCGTCCTCACAGGAATCCATATCGGGCAATGGGGCTTGGAATTCGGGCAAAATTTGTTGGATTTATTAAAATTAATCGAAAAAACTTCAATACCCAGATATCGCCTCGGGTCGTTGTATATTGATGAATTGGATGATGAAACAATTGATTTTTTAGCAAAATCCAAGAAATTCTGTCCTCATTTTCACCTTTCCCTGCAATCTGTCTGCGATAAAACTCTGAAAAACATGAACAGAAGATATAAAGTTGAAGATATTTTCAAAGTTGTTGAAAAACTCCATCTTTCTTTTAATCTGCCGTTTTTGGGTGCTGATATAATTACGGGTTTTCCGCGGGAAGATGATGAGGATTTTTTGGAAACTTATGAAAATTTAAAGAAATTAAATCTTTCAAAAATCCATTGTTTTCCATATTCAAAGCGTGAAAATACGCCTGCTTATTCAATGGTTCAAGTGGAAGATGGAATTAAAACACAAAGAGCAAAAAAAATCCTTGAATTAAGTGCGCAATTGCACAAAAATTTCCTTGAAAAAAATCAAAACACGATTCAAGAAATTCTGATTGAAAAAAAATCCCCAAAAACAGGTTTTTATAGCGCGGTTACAAGAAACTACATCAAAATTCACTTTAAAAGCGAAGAAAATTTAAGACATGAGCTAAAAACCGTAGATTTATCAAA
>CAPYQR010000223.1 GCA_948742005.1 uncultured bacterium | reverse complement strand
AAAACAAGCTTAAAAATAAAGAAAAGACTAAACTTGGAAATAATATTTTTTCAATTTTTTTTCTATAAAATTTCATCCAATATTTTTTTCACCTGCAAAAATACTTCATCAATCCCAAAATTAGAATTAATAACTTTAATCCTTTGAGGATATTTCCGCGAGAGCTTTAAATAACCCTCTTTTACTCTTTTATGAAATTCAAAATTTTCTTTTTCAAGCCTGTCTTTTTCCTTGCCGACTCTTGATTGCCCGATTTCAATATCAACATCAAACAAAAACGTTATGTCGGGCTTTCTGCCTTTTGTTGCTATATCATTCAAAAGGTCAATTTTTTCAATATCGCCACATCTGCCATATCCCTGATAAGCAACTGTTGAATCAATATGCCTGTCACAAAGAACAATTGCACCCTTTGCGACATTTTGCCTTACAATCGTTTCCACATGCTGGCTTCTGTCTGCCAGATACATAAAAAGTTCACAATTATCATCAACAAAACCGTTATGATGCAAAAGAATCTGCCTTAAATTTTTCCCTATATCAGACCCTCCCGGTTCGAGGGTTTTAATTGTTTTATAATTTTTTTGCGATAAATATTTATCAACAAGTTCAAGCTGGGTAGATTTACCGCATCCGTCAATCCCCTCAAATGTTATAAATAAACCTTTTTTGCTATTCATTTAAACTCCTTCAACAATATAATACATTTTAAAGCAAAATTTTTTATAAAATATTATGAAATATTACATTTTATAAAAAAATTGAAACAAATTAGACTAAAAAATATTTATATTTTATAATATTATTAAAATTTAATAAGGTTTTGAGTATTTAGGGGAGAGATTCCGTGCAAGAATCACTAATCGATAAAGAAGAAAAAATTAACGTCGAAGAATTAGAACAAGTTTTACAAAGCGACATTGAAGAAGTTGTTTCATTATGCAAAAAAGCTTGTTTGAAACCAAAAACAGATTCAATGGGCAACGCATATTTTACAAGAAAAGATGTTAGTGTTCTTAAAAAAATGAAAGAACTTTACACTCAAAGTAAAGATATACAGGAATCAAGACCACAAATTCAATCACACGAAGCACAAAAAACAACAAAAATAAATGCAATAAAAGAAAATTCTCTACGCGAAGAAGAAGATTTAATCAGCACTGATAAAAAAGTCAATTTCTTAATGAAAGCCAAAAACAGAATCAAAACCCAGCTCCCGACTGCTGTTTCAAATGCTTCTGTTTTACAAAATAAGCTTGAAGTTTTTGAAAAAAGCTTAATGGATAAAATGAGCGCGTTATTGAGCGAAAAAATGGATGGTTTTGATGAAATCATTGTTGAATTAATCCGCTCCAAAACAGAAAACGAAAACTTAAGACAACAAGTTAACAGCTTAAATAAACAACTATTTATCCTAAAAGGCGAACTTGCCTCTTATAAACCTGTTGCGTTCGGATTTTACGCGAAATGCGACAGAAACGATATGTAAAATCAACTTAAATTATGAGCAGCGCATTAATCAGTTTTTACCATAATTTAGAAGAACCGATAATCATTTATGATAAAAAATCTGATATTTTATATCATAACTTATCTTTCGGAAAAATTTTTGCACAGCTTAACGAATCAAAAGGCTTTGATTGTCTTTCAAAATTAAGCTACAAATTTTCCTATCAAATGTGCTTTTTACGCTCTGAAGACGTCAGAACCTACAACCCGATTATTTCTGCAATTCAAAACGATTTCAATTTCTCAACCTTTACGGGTTATCAAAAAGACGAAGAAACATTTTATCATTTTTTAATTAAATCATTCTCTGTCAAAAAAAGATACCGTATTGTCTATTTTTACGATATAACAGACGAGCTCAAAACAGAAAAATTAAAAGAAGAAAATGAAAGACTAAGAATTCAAAATATTGAATTTGCTTCAACAAATTCAAAAGCACAAAATCAAGCCGTTAAAATGTCTTTGTTAAACAGAATTTCAATAAGTATTAAAAACGAGCTTGACATTAAAACCTTAATAGAAAAATCCTTAAAAGAACTAAGCATTGTCTTTGGGGCTAACAAAAGCTATTTTGCACAATGCGAAAAAGAAAACTTCACAATAAAATACACCTACCCAAATGTCTTTGCGCCGCAAATCGGGGAAGAATTAATATATTCCAAAAAAATTACAGATGACTTATTTAATAATATCCATTCAATCCAAACCTGTATAAAAGAACACGATGGAGCTTCAATCCCTCTTTTAAATTCAACAACAAGAATAATCATCCCAATAATCAACAATAAAGAATTATATGGAATTGCAGTCATTTTTACGCCAAAAAAAGAAATAACCCCGCTTGAGCGCGAACTATTACTCGGGATTTCAATGCAAATATCCTCTTCTTTGATTCAGGCAAGTTTATTCCATGAAATTTCACAAAAAAAAGAAGAACTTGAAAACACC
>CAPYQR010000222.1 GCA_948742005.1 uncultured bacterium | reverse complement strand
GTACAATCAGAGCTAATGCTTTAAAATCACTATAGTTTGAAATTTATTAATATTAAATTAAACCCTAAAAATATTTCAGGGTTTTTATTTTAAATTTTTAAAAGTGGACATCTCTAAATAATAAAAAAAATTTATGTGTTTAATCTCTCGATAACTTTATTTACAGCATTTATTTTGTCTCTTTTAAAGTACAAAATCCCGATAAATTCGGGCAAAAACCAAAAACCTAAGGACATAAATTAATTTATTATACTTAAATCTGGAGATGGCGAGAGTTGAACTCGCGTCCGAAATGATACCGAAACGATATCTACATTCATAGGCACTTTTAGCTTGAATTTTCAGGAAAATTGCCGCAAACCTTGTTGAAAATCCAAAGATAATTTTGAAGATTATCAACTTCATTAACTAAATACGTTTTTTAAACCGCTAATGAAAATTCAAAAAACGGCTTGCATAATTTACCTTATAATCCGGCAAGCTGGGATTATAAAGTGGCTGTCGCTCTCGTTTATTTAAACTACGCAGCGATTGCACGAGGTGCAAAATCAGCTTTTACAACGTTATTAGCGTTTATTTTTTTGAAAAGTTTAACAAGTTATTCAGCTTGAAATGCAACCGAGTCGATAAACTTCACCCCGTCGAAACCGTTACATCCCCATATTTAATTTTCAAAGAACTACTTACATTATAACATATTTTGTATTAAAATAAATATAGTATGAAAAAAATTTATTTAATAACGATATCAATTTTATTTATTTCAAATTTTGCTCTTGCAATTCAAGCGCCTCGAGAAAGCGATTGGAAAAAAGAGCTAAATTTAAGTATCTCGCAGCAAAAAAAGATAAATAAAATCGAACAAAAAGCACAAAAGGAATATAATGAAATTTTTATAAAATATGTTTATTTAAGAGGCTGCGAAAAAGATAAAGAACGCGAACAGAAAAATTTAGAAATCAAAAAAAAGACAGACAAAAAAATCATGAAAGTTTTAAATTTTTCACAAAAGGCAAAATACGCAGAGATTCAATCAAGGATTTATTAAAATACAATTTTTAAGCAAAGCTGTCTATTTTTTTAATTTTAGCTTTGCTTAAAAATATTATTTCAAAATTGCTGTTGTGTTTTAATTTTCTTGTGTTTTTGTTTTAAAAAAC
Organism: uncultured bacterium; assembly: GCA_948742005.1. GTDB lineage: Bacteria > Cyanobacteriota > Vampirovibrionia > Gastranaerophilales > Gastranaerophilaceae > RUG14156. Next base: position 1,317 of record CAPYQR010000222.1, on the reverse strand, counting down.
ACGCAAAGAATAAAAGCGCAAAACGCAACAAATAAAACTCCTGTAATATTTGCATTTATTTCAGGCATTGAAGATAAAATTGCAGTTTTTGCCTGAATTGACTCGGAAATTTTAAACAAAACACCTTGAGTTTGATTAACAATAGAATCAGAAATTTTCATCAATGACCATTCTAAGCCATCCGGATTTGTTGATTTAAATTGAGAAACAATACCGGCTAAAAAAATCGAAACAATGCCGGTTAAAATTGCAAAATTTTTATATTTTATTTTATTTGCCAATGCGCAAATTCCGGCTGTTACAAGACCTTCAAACAAACCAATGGGAAGATGAATGGTCTGCATTAAAAGAGTAAAATTCAAAATGCTTCCTTGAATTGAACCTGAAAAATAAGCCTCAGCAATAACTGCAATTGAAGCCAATTGAAGTGCAGCAATGCTTGAAATAATGCTTGCCAAGACAGGTTTATTTGCTTCCTTTAATGGCTTAAAAATGTACGGATACGCAACATAACAAGCCAAAAAGCCCATGTTGAATATATTACACCCCAGAGCCATCAATCCGCCGTCTGCATAAAGCAAAGACTGAACAAAAAGAATTAAAGACATTGATAAAAAAGCCCTGTTTTGCCCTAAAAGTGCACAAAGCAATATCGCCCCAACAACATGTCCGCTTGCTCCAACCTGAGGAATTGCAAAATTAATCATTTGAAGCGCAAAAACCAAAACTGTTAAAACAATAAAAGACAAATTGCTTGCTTTCTGAAACTCTTTCTTTGATTTTTTAAACGCATAAAATAAAGCGCCCCCCGCAGCAAAAGCCATCGGCACTGCCGTCATCGGACAAATTATTCCGTTACCTAAATGCATGATTTTCTCCTTGTTTTGTTGTAGTCTATAATTTATTTAAATATTTTTTTCCTCAAGCTGATGAACTTTCCAGTCAATTTTTGATAAAAATCTTGGAATGTCAATGTTTTGAGGACAATTTTTTACACAATGATTACACCTTATACAGTTGTCGGCATTTTTCTTTTTATCAATGGCATAATAACCATTCACGAAGCGCTTTATTGAATCTTTATCCCCGTTAGAGGATTTGAAAATGTTATAAATACTAAATATTGAAGCAATATCAATTTTTGCAGGACAAGCCTCCATACAATATTTACAAGCAGTACAATCGCTTGCACCAATTGAACTCATTATTTGCGCAATTTTTTGAGCAAAATCATCATCTTGCTTACTAAAATTTGAATATACTTTAAAGGTTTCAACTTGCTCTTTAATTTGCTGTAGATTTGACATACCGCTAAGT
>CAPYQR010000221.1 GCA_948742005.1 uncultured bacterium | reverse complement strand
CCGATAACCATCAATACGATTAGAACTTCGGCAAGTGTAAAACCTTTTTTAATTCTCATAAACTACGTCCTTTTACTAACTATCTTTTATAATAACTATAATATCTTTATTATATTGAGCGATTCAATTGTTGTCAAATAAAAAACAATTTATCATACAATTATACTGCATTTTCATTAGAAACAATTTTTAAATTATTCCTTTTTGGCAAGTTTTTCTTTTTATTCTGCTTAATTGCACCAAGTTCGTATATTCTTCCAACAAGCGATTTTGCAGTCTGGCTTTTTGGTTTTTGAGCAATATATTTTTTATAAAACCTTATAGCATTTGTGTATTTTTCAGATTTATCAAAACACAATCCTATGCCAAGATAGGCTCTGTAGAATTCTTTATTAATCAAAAGAATTTTTCTGTATAATTTAATTGCATCAACATAATTTTCTTTTTCAATGTAAATTCCTGCCAAATTTGAAAGAGCGGGAATATAGAAAGGATATTTTTCAATTATTCTTTGATAAACCATAATTGCCATGTCTTCTTCACCGGATAATTCATGCGTTAGCGCCAGTTTAATCTGTGCGTTTTTATTATCAGGCTGGAGTTTAATTGTTCTTATGAAGTTTTTTTGCGCATTTAAATTATCGGCACTTAATAAATAATTCAAGCCTAACTCGTAATAAATCTCCGAATCAAAACCATAAACACTTCTGGCATCTTTTAAATGTTTAATTGCTTTATCATATTCTTTTAAATTTTTATAAGCTTTAGAAGCACCTTTTCTCGCATAAACATTGTTTTTATCAATCATCAATGAAACAAGATATTCTTTAACTGCTTTTCTGTATTCATTTTTAAGCATGAAAGAATCACCCATTGAACAAAAAAACTTTTTATCCTTTTTTACAGGTTTAGAAGCCGATGAAACATCCAAAAATGTCTTTTTATTGTCGTTTGAATAACGAAAACTCAAAATATTCCTCCAAGTTTCACATTTTAAGTTTATCGTCATCAGAAAAAAAACAGATTAATCAAAAGATGAATTTTCGATTCAATCCTTTGATTTATTTTTATATTAAATTGTTGTAAAATTGAATAATAAATTTTTAAAAGGAGGAAATTTTGGAAGAATTATTATCGCTGGAATTTTTAAACTTAAAACCTGAATATATAAAAATCATAACTTTTATCTGGAATGTTTTTAAATGTACATTTTTACTCTGGGCTGTAATTAAAATTTTCAGAATTTTTATTAAAAGTTTTTATGATAAAATTATTTTAAAAATTGATTCACAAGAAAGAAAACAACAGTTTGCAACCTTGAAAACAATTCTTGTTCATTGTGTCGAGGGGGTAATTTTTGCAATTTATTTAATGAACATGCTCTATCTTTTTGGGATTGACGTCAGACCTTTGCTTGCAACAGCGGGGATTTTAGGTGTGGCTATAGGGTTCGGGTCAAAAAGACTTGTTGAAGATGTTTTCAGCGGAATAATTATTCTTTTGGAAGGGCAGATAAGAGTTGGCGATTTTGTTCAAATTGAAAACATGAAAGGAAATGTTGAAAAAATAACCCTTTCCATGATTACACTAAGAGATGCTGAATCGGGAGCGGTTTATTTTATCCGCTGCGGTTACATTAATTCAATTAAAAACTATACAATGACCTATTCATACGCTTTTTATGAAATTAATATCGGCTATGAACAAAATATTGACCATGCCTTTAAAACGATTATAAAATCTTTTGAAATTTTAAAAACAAACGAAGAATATAATTCATTAATTGAAGATGATATTGAAATCTGGGGATTAGACGAATTCAAAGACAGCTCACTTTGTATTAAATGCAGAATAAAAACTAAACCTAAAGGGCAATGGACTATTAAGCGGGCATTTAATAAAATAATAAAAGAACAATTTGAAATTGAAAAAATTGAGATACCGTTTAATCAAATTGTGGTATCTAATAAATAGATTAATCTTAATCCGACAAAGCAAGGAACTGTTTTAATTTTGATGGATAAAATATTTTTAAAAAAATGTTTTTATTTTATTTTTGTTTGTGTTTTAATTAATATTGCATTTTGCGGCTGTGAAACACAAAAAATTGAATTTAAACGCGAAAGCGAGTACAACAATACAATAAATAACGCAAAAAATTCAAACAATACACAGGTTACAAAAAGCAAAAATATTTACATCTACACATACAAAGACGAAAATAACAATAAAAATAAAAAGCAAAACACCCATTTTGGTCCAAAAGATGTAAATTTTGATTTACCATTAAAAACCCACTAAAAAACAAAGAAAGGAATAAAATATGCACTCAAAACACGGAACTCTTGAAAGCGCTATTCTATCTTGTCTTTGGGAATTAGAAGCTCAAGGAATTTACACAAATTCCGTTAAAGATGTTTATGAAATCTTAAATAAACATGATTCAAAAGCATACACAACAATCAAAACGGTCATGGAT
>CAPYQR010000220.1 GCA_948742005.1 uncultured bacterium | reverse complement strand
TTGTCAAAAACATTAATCAAATTTAATTCTTTAATAATGTTAATCATTATCTCAAATTGAATTTGATTTGTTGAATAAGTTTTCAGTTCGTTTATCATTTAAAGTTTTATTGTATTTTGATAAAAAACCAACAATATTTTCCATTTCTTTTTTTGTTTCTTTATCTAAATCAAAACTGTAAATTTCATTTTCAAGATATTCACTGAATTTGATTTTTGTTAAAATTAAAAGATTTTTTCCAAATTGGTCATTTGATTCTTCTTTTGAAGATTCCGAATCTAAAAATTTAACAAATTCAAAAATCTCATAATCAATTATTGTATCAAGTGTAATGTTTTCAGGATAATTATCGATTAAAATTGCAAAAATATTTTGAAGCTCTTTTTTATTTAAATTATTTTTTAATGTTTCAAAAGAATAGTAATTTTTTAAATATGAAATAATATTGATTAAAAAAGGGCTTTTTTGTGCGTTTTTGATAATATATTTGATTGTGTTGTTTTTATTAAAACTGTCATAAGCAATTAAAAATAAAAAAGCGTTTAATTTTTTAAATTCGTCAATATTTTTATCATCCTTGCTTTTAATTATTCTTTTTGCCGTTTCAGTTGTTTCTTCTTCTTGAAAAGCACAAAGTGCCAAAGCGCAATTCAGCCTTAAAGGTTCATAGTCGCAGAGGGCATATTTTTTAAGATTTTCAAGTGCTAAAGAGTCGTTGATTTTGGAAAAATATTTTGCGCAATATGATTTTTGTTCAACTGTTCCTTTTTCAAAAAGCTCTAAAATTCTATCGGTTAAATCTTCATTTGCAAATTTTAACCAGCTTGAAACTACAATATCTTCAAAATCGTAAGAATAAATTTTTGAAAATTCAAAAACTGTTTCTAAATTTTCAATTTTAATTAAATCTACAAAATTCTTAACAATTCGATTTTTGATAAAAGGAAAAATAAATTCAGAACTTGCGCATAATTTTTCAAATAATAATGTCGTTTTTGAAGCTATCAGTTCATTTATGGAATTTTGTGAGATTTTAAAATCTTTTGATGTTATATTTTTAATAAAATTTTTATCACGCATGTTTTAATTATTACACATTCATAAATTCTTGTGTATAATTGATTTATAGTAATTTTATTATCTGAAATACCAGAGGAAGACAAAAATATGGAAAAGTTGAAATACAAAAGAATTCTGCTTAAAATTTCCGGCGAAGCGCTTTTAGGACAGCAAGATTTTGGAATTGACCCTGAGCCTGTACATCAAATTGCATCGGAAATAAAAAAAGCTTATGAAAAAGAAGTACAGATTGCAATTGTTGTTGGCGGAGGAAATATATTCCGCGGAATGAAAAATTCTTCAAAGCTCGGAATGGATAGAGCCAGCGGAGATTATGTCGGCATGCTTGCAACGGTGATGAATGCTATTGCACTGCAATCCGAATTGAAAAAAATTAATGTCGACTGCAGGGTTCAAAGCGCGATTGATATGGAAAAAATCGCAGAACCATATATTAGATTTAAAGCAATAAGACATTTAGAAAAAAACAGAGTTGTGATTTTTGCTGCAGGAACAGGAAATCCATTTTTCACAACAGATACAGCAGCAGCCCTTAGGGCTTCTGAAATTAATGCTGATGTAATGTTGATGGCAAAAAACGGAGTTGACGGGATTTATTCGGATGATCCCAAAACTAACCCAAATGCAAAAAAATATGATAGAATAAGTTATGATGAAATTATTAAAAATAATTTAAAAGTAATGGATTCAACCGCAGCTACATTGTGTTGTGAAAATAATATACCTATTTGTGTCTTTGATTTTAATGCCCATAATTCTATTATGGATATATTAAATAATAAAAATATCGGAACAATCGTTGAATAAAATTAGTTTAGGAGAAATAAAATGACAATCGAAGAAATCAAAACCCAAACAAACGAAAAAATGGATAAATGTATTAATCAATTAAAAAAAGAATTAACAACAATCAGAACAGGAAGAGCAAACCCTTTGATTTTAGAAAAAGTTGTTGTTGATTATTACGGTGCTCCAACAGGGCTTCGCCAGCTGGCGCAAGTAAGTGTTGCAGAGGGTACTACGCTTGTAATTACACCTTTTGATAAAGGAATTATTAAAGAAATAGAAAAAGCAATAATAAAAGCTGAAATCGGAATTACACCAAATTCAGACGGCGTTGTAATCCGTCTTGCTTTTCCGCCTTTAACACAAGACAGAAGAAAAGAGCTTGCTAAACAAGTAAAAGCAATCGGCGAAGAAGCTAAAGTTGCCGTCAGAAATGTAAGACGTGATTCAACAGATGCGGTTAAAAAACTTGAAAAAACAGATAATTTACCTGAAGATGCAATTAAAGACGGACAAGACCAGGTTCAAAAAATAACTGATAAATTTATCAAATTAGTCGATGAAACGGTCAATGCAAAAGAAAAAGAAGTTATGGAGATTTAAAAAATTGAGCAATGA
>CAPYQR010000219.1:1720-2486 GCA_948742005.1 uncultured bacterium | reverse complement strand
GGCTACAATCACACATTCGGCAAAGGCAAAGACGGAGATGGCAAATTTTTAAAAGAAATGTCAAAAAATTACAACTACGAATGTTTAATTGTTCCAAAAGTCCAGCTTGAAGATAAAACCGATGTCAGCTCAACCATAATCAGAAAAAAAATAGAGCAAGGCGAACTTGATGATATTAAAACAATGCTTGACAGAAGTTATACGATAAGAAATTCAATCATAAAAGGCAAAAAAATAGCAAGAACCCTGGGCTTGCCTACAGCAAACATGCTCTGGCCCGATAATCTAGCAAAACTTCCTTATGGTGTTTATTTTGGTTTTATCCAATTTGATTCTTTTATGAAACCCGCCTTGATTTCCTGGGGAAATAAGCCTACTTTGACGGACGGCAGGGAAGAAATATTAGAAACACATGTTTATAATTATAATGAAAATTTATACGGAAAAATTGTCAACATTCTTTTTGCAAAAAAACTTCGCGATGAAGAAAACTTTAAAAACATACTTGTTTTAAAAACACAGCTCCAAAAAGACTATGCTCATTTTGAAAAATGGATAGAATCACTTAATTTACAAATAGATTGACAACATCATTATTATTAAAAAATAACAACAAATCATATAAATTAATAATTTTTCAACATTTACCATTTTTATATTTTAATACTTTAAATAAAGATTAAATTAAACTTTATATTAGATTATACTTGTAAATATTTCTTAATGTTTAAGTGTAAATTTATTTGTTTATTTAATCATTTGTGCT
>CAPYQR010000219.1:0-1666 GCA_948742005.1 uncultured bacterium | reverse complement strand
ACAAATATGATAAAAATTTAGATAAAAACAATAAATTTAACAACAATTACAATAACACTCCTTTAAATTCTTCGCAAAAACAAAAAAACGTTAATTTTACAGGCTTAACAAGTTCGCTTGTCAATTTTTGGGAATGGGTTGAAAAAGGCGGACGCGCTATTTCTTTTACCGTTGAAGATATGGGCGGAACAAACTTCCCCAGAACAATAATGGGTATGTTTGCAGGTTTTCGCTATACTCACAAAATCAATCTTGATTCTCTAAAGCAAGAAGGAATTAGAGAATTTTTAACAGGTCCTACGATGACCTTTATGCCAATGATTGTTTTAGCATGTATGAAAAAAATGTGCGGAAACAGCGCAAATACCCATATTGAAAATTTACGAAATTTATCACATCTTGCACAAGGAACTGTTAACAACGGTACAATGGATGAGGCTGCATTCATCAATAAAGTTACACAGGATTTACTTGAAAAAACATCCGGAAAAACCGTAAAAGACACAATAGAAAACGCTTCCGATTTATCAAAAGAAGATGTTAATAAATTAGCGGGAATTATTGAAAACTACAAAAACACTATAGCAGATAAAAATTTAGCTAAAAAAGCCAGAAATCAACAAGCATCAAATTTACTTGAGCAAGCTCAGGAAACATTCAGCCAAATTCTTAAAAAATCAAAAGATTCTTATGACGGATATGATTTCTTAAGTGCAAAATACTCAATTTCAGATACTAAACAAGGCGCAACAAAATTCAAAGATTATGTCGGATATATCGGCGATTACGCTAATGATTTTTCTGTTTTCAGCAAAAAAATCCACAATCTTGATTCAAGCGCTTTAATTAACAAATTCAAAAATAATTATACAGGCAAACGTGCAACAACAATATTCTGCATGCTTACAATTACCGCAGCTCTTATGAGCTACATCCCAAAACTCTACACTTGGGCTTCGGGTGGAGTTAACCCTAATGCTAAAAACATTTACAATGAAGCAGACAAAAAGAAAGAAGGGGGTGCGGTTAAATAATGGCTTTTAATGTTAACAAAATATTATCAAATATTTCAAATTCAGCTTTTGCAAAAACCGCCTCGCAAAACGCTTCAAAAGCAATGACCTCGCTAGGCAGGGGAATCAGTTCAATTTGCGATAAAAAAGACAGTTTCCAAAAAGGCTTAAGTGCAATTGAACCGACCGGAGGAGATAATTCCTGGTTTTTAATGCTGGGCTTAATGCTTGCTGTTGTTTTAGGTCCTAGAACCAAAACCGCAATGAAAAGAAACCCCGATAACAAAGAAGCAACAAGAGATGAAATAACGGAAATATTATTCCGCGACATTCAAACAATCGGAATTATTTTACTTGCACTAAAAGCCCTTAATACAATTATCAGCGCAATCGGTGGCAAGGCAACAGGTATTCCGATGTCTAACAAGCCATATCAACAGCTGTTTAATTCCACAGGTTTGAAAAACCGCGCACAAGAGTTTGTTAAAGCTCCTATGGAAAAATTAAGAATAGCAGCAAAAAATGTCTGGGATACAATCAACCCCATTGGCGGCAAAATGAGCTATACAAAAGAGCAATCAATTGAAAAATATTCAGGACAAAATTCTATTTTGCAAATCAAAAAAATGTTTGAAAATATAGAACATCAAAAA
>CAPYQR010000218.1 GCA_948742005.1 uncultured bacterium | reverse complement strand
ATTGAATCCGCTATATTATAAAAATTGCTGAATAAATTAATGGAATTATCCATCAAAATCAGCCCGTAAAATTTAAAGAAAATGTAAGAAAATTAAGCCCTATTTTCACCCCAAATCCTGCTGCACGCGTAATATATGACACGGATGATTTAAATCAGGCACAGATTTATAAATCTTACCAGTTTCCATTAACGGGTAACATTGAAGATGAAGCAAAATATGAAATTTTAAATACAATCTTAGGTGCAGATGCTAATGCAAGATTATTTTCAGACCTGCGCTCCGAGCAAAACCTTGCTTACAGTGTTTTTTCCAATGTTCGTCAGTTTGAAGACACAGGCGTTTTGACTTTGGGAATTTTAACAACAACTGATGATAAAAAAGCAAATGTTCAAAGTTTTGACAATGTTCAAAAATCGCTTGAGGGCTTTAAAAAACATACAGATTTATTAACAAAAGAATTAATAACGGACGAAGAGCTAAAAAGCGCAAAAACCCGCTTAAAACAAAATATTACAGGTGAATTTCAAGATACTGTTTCTAAAAATCTTCTTGTTTTGATGAACATGCAAGAGCCCTATGGAATTAAAAGAATTGATAAATATATTGAAGCTATTGATAAAATTACAAAGGAAGATATCTTAAAAACTGCTCAATATATCTTTTCTCAAAATCCTACAATTTCAATCCTTGCAAGCCCCGATACGATTAATTCGCAAATGGATTATTTAAAAACACAAGGCGAGCTTGTTTCTGCTTAAAGCTTTATTGTTTAATTTATTGTAAAATAAAACAATGAACGAAAAACTTTTACAATATTTAAATTTAAAAAACTGCTTCAAGCTTGTTTTAGGAGCAAATAATTCAAATTACAATGAAATTACAAATTTATCTGCTCTTTATTCAAGTGCAGGATGCAGGTTTTTTGATATTGAAGCAAGCATAGATGCTTATAGCGCTTTAATTAAGGGAATTAATTTTTCTGATTTAAAGCGTGAAAATATCTTTGTCTGTGCAAGTGTCGGGGTAAATCAAGATCCTCATTTAACAAAATTTAAAATAGATAAAACTCTTTGCAACAACTGCAGTGCTTGTCAAAAATTTTGTCTTGAAAAAGCAATAAATAATGCTTTTATTGAAGAAAAAAAATGCATAGGGTGTGCTAAATGTTATAAAAATACAAATTGCAAGGCTCTTGTGAGATATCAAAAAATAAGAAAATGGGAAGAATTTCTTCCTGATTTGTTTGATAAGGTTGATTGCATTGAATTTCATGCAATAACTGATGATATTGATGAAATTAATGAAAAATGGGAATATTTATGTTCCTGTTTTGATGGAATTTTAAGCGTTTGTATTGATAGAAGTTTTTTAGGCGATAAAAAAATTATAAAACAATTAAATCAAATGATTTTAAAAGCAAAAGAAAAAAACAAAACGCGAAAAATAATAATTCAAGCTGACGGCGCGCCGATGTCCGCAGGGGCAGATGACTATAAAACAACTCTGGCAACAATTGCGTTTGCGGATTTAATTAATAAAAACAATCTTGATTGCTTTATTTTATTATCAGGCGGAACAAATTCAAAAACCTTTGAGCTTGCAAAACTTTTAAATGTAGAATTCAATGGCGTTTCTCTGGGTTCTTATGCAAGAAAAATTGTTAAAGAATTTGTTATGTGTGATGATTTTTTAAAGAAAACCAAAAAATTTAACAAAGCAAAAATAATCGCAGGCAAATTATTTAACACGATTAACTCTTCAAGCTGATTTATTTTTTAAAAATTAGTTTTATTTTGCTTTTATGAGAACAAATTATGTAAATTTACTTTTAAAAGCTTTTAATTATGATACAAAGCTTGAAATCAATCATGATTTTGATAATAAAATCTATCATTCGCTTGGTTGTATGTTTCACAAAAAATGGATTGGAAACATTGTCCCTGCTGAACTTTTAAACAAAGATTTAAAAGAAATTATTAATTTAATTGCAACAATCAGTGAAGATTGTAATTTTCATGAATATTTTCCTGATTTTATCAACACACCTGATTATGGCGATAACTGGGGAAGATTTGCAAATTATTTTGAATTAAACAATCGTGCAATTGCGACAATGCAAGGGTGTAGAACCTGCTGCGGATTAATTAATTCTGTTAAAATTCTTCCTGCAATCCCGCCAAGCGCTAAATGTTGGGCAAATTGCGTAATTATTTCTCAGATTTTCCCAAATCTTTTTGGAGATGGTTACAACAAGCCTCCTTATGAAGAAAATTCGATTTATGCACTTAAATTAAACACAGGGTATAGCGAAAATATTATTGACTTTAATATTGCGCATTTAATTTCACCTGATGATCAATTAAGAGCATTCTGTGACCTTGCTCATTTTAGAGGGTTAAAGGTTGGTTTTAGGATGGTAATTTCGGCTGATCAGATGAAAGTTATAATAAACGGCGAAGAACAGGGTTTTTCTTGGGATAATGG
>CAPYQR010000217.1 GCA_948742005.1 uncultured bacterium | reverse complement strand
TTGGCGCAAATATGAATCCCGAAAATAACCCTATTGCAAGCTGGGAAGCGATGTTTGAAGATACGGAATTTTCCCAAGGCGACATTGTACGAACCTTTAAACGCACAATTGATGTTTTAAGGCAATTAATGATAATTGAGGGAATTAATCCCGAATTGGCACAAAAAGCGCGCGATGCAATCAGATATATTAACATTGAGCCGATTAATATCGACTGATAATTATTAATTTCCTTGGTAATAATTATTTCTTAATTTAGAGGGTTTAGTTGAACGATTTGAACTATGATAATTATTTTTTAACGGTTTAATAATTCTGCTGTAAGTATAGCCGTTATCGTAATCTATTCTTGCTGCTGCGGCAAATTCTTGTTGATTTTCCAAATTTTGAGCTTCTAATTCTTTTGCTTGTCTTCTTTTTGATGCTCTGGTTTGTCTTGAATCAAATTTTCCTTTAGTGTTGCTTGAAGTATAATAAGAACTTCTATCGTAAGCTTTAGCATCAATAAAAATCATTCCTGATAATAAAATTGATGAAATTAAACTTAAAGTAACAATTTTTCTCATATCGCCTCCCGATTACATTATGTACTATTAATTATATTAAAACCAATAAATAAAAAAAATTAATAATTTTAACAATTTTTAACAATTATTGTTTATTTGGTTTTGAAATCATGTCGTAATTTATCCCTTTAGCATCAAGTAAAAAATCACAAAGTTCACGCACAGCGCCTCTGCCGCCGTTTTTATTGCAAATAAAATTACAGATTTTTTTAACTTCTAAAACCGCATCATTCGGACAAACGGAAAGCCCAACCTCGCGCAAAACGCAAATATCAGGCAAATCATCGCCCATATAGGCAATTTCGTCTTTTTTTAAATCATATTTTTTAATTAAATCTTCAAGCGCTTGGGTTTTATTTTTTTGACCCATGTATAATTCTTTAATATCAATCATTTCCGCTCTTAATTTAACGGTATTATTTTCTCTTGCAGTAATAATAGAGGTTATAAACCCCGCACGCGAAAGCATAACAACGCCAAGCCCGTCTTTTGCATTAAATGTTTTAATTTCAACACCGTCTTGCGTAAAAGAAAGCGACCCATCCGTCATAACGCCATCCACATCAAACGCCACAAGTTTTATTTTCTTTGCTTTTTCAATTAATTGCTCCATAAAAAAATTATACACCAAAAGATTTACTTTTTTAAAATTTAAATAAAAATACGAAAAATAATGCCGTTAATTATTTTGTAGCAAAAAAAGAATGAAAATGAAAACCATTAAAAAAATCACAATATCGCAAAATAATTTCATAATCGAAAGCGATAAAACCCCACTAAAATTTAATTGTTCACAAGATAAAGAAAGATTTATTATCGATATTTCAACGCTTAATATTTTTGAAGCTGTAAAAATTGCAATTCTTTCATCCACATATTGTTTTTTAAACAATTTTGAAAAAAAACTATGCTGGCTTGTTAAAGATGAGCAAACAAGAAAAGCAATTTCAATTCTAAGATTGCACAACATGGAGCAATTTGTCAAAAACAACACAATCGAAAAAACGCTGGTATCCGCATGAAATTAATTGAAAAAATAAAACAAGAAAAAATTTACGGAATTATAAGAGAAGATGATTCAAACAGGGCTTATGAAGTCGCTAAAGCATATATTGAGGGCGGAATAAAGATAATTGAGTTTAATTCCCCGCTTGAAGCCGCTAAAAAAATTCACGAAGAACACGAAGAAATTATAATCGCACAAGGCGGGATAATTACAACAGCACAGGCACAAAAAGCGCTCCAAGCAGGGGCAAAAATAATTTCAAGTCCGATTTTGCAATCAAACTTGATTCGCTTTGCTTCCTGCTATTCGACATTCCTTATCCCCTCAACAACAACACCAAACGAAGCATACAGTGCCTGGAAATCAAGAATAGCTTTAATTAAGATTTATCCTGTAGATAAAATGGGCGGGGTTGATTATATTAAAGAATTAATTAAGCCGATGCCATTTTTAAACCTGCTTCCCTGCGGGTTTGTAAAGTTAGATGAAATCAAAGGATATTTAGACGCCGGTGCAATCGCAGTAGGTGTCGGACGAGGACTTTATTTAAAAGAAACACATGAAGAAATTGTGAAAACAGTAAGGGAAGTTGTTGAAATGGTGAAATAGATTAAAATCGCATAAGTCAAGAATTAAAGCGAAAAATTATTTTTAGGTCAAAGCGGGCAAATTGTCCGCTGTTTTTATTAATAAAAACAATCTTTATCTTCAAATAATCGGCTTGGTTTATTTTAGATATGCTAAAATAGATTTAATGATTAGTAAAAGCAAAAGGATGATAATGGTTAAAAACTTGTGAAAATCGGCAGTAGTTGGGGATTTTATTCCTAAGGAAACTCTGGATTTTTGAAAATTAAGAATCCTTATGAATTTAACAGTTTAAGCGCAATGGTTTAAACTAAAATTAATATCAAAAC
>CAPYQR010000216.1 GCA_948742005.1 uncultured bacterium | reverse complement strand
ACATTACCGTTTTCGGTTATTTCAGGAGTAACTATCCCTGCCAGAGTTTCAACGCTGAATTTGTTTGAATTTACAAGATTATGATTTTTTACAAATTTTGCAAAACACCTTATTCCGTTTCCGCACATTTGCGCAATTGTTCCATCGGAATTATAAAATTTCCATCCAATGTCTGCTTTATCTGATTTTGTCGGACAGAATAAGCCGTCTGCGCCGATTCCAAAATTTCTGTCACACATTTTAATCGCCAAATCAGACGAAACTATGTCATCAGTCAAAATTATAAAATCGTTTCCAAGACCTTGCCATTTTTCAAAATTAATTTCCATTATTTCCCTTACTTATTTTTTTCATTCTTACTTATTATATTCTAAAAATATCTCTTTAATAAATTCATATCCTTTATACAGGCTTTCAATCTCTATTTGTTCGTTTTCAGAATGCATTGACAAAATATTTGCAACACCGACAAGCACGGGTTTAAATTTATTATTAAATTTATTTAACTTATTAGCATAAACATGTGTTTCTGCACCCGCATGGAAAGATTGGACTTTAACTTTAAGATTTATTTTGTCGCCTGCCGTTTTTGCAATTCGTGCCATTTCTTGATTAGGCGATTTTTCAAAAGGAAGCATGTGGATTGCAGTCTTAAGCTCTGCATGAGCAAAATCATTGTACTTTCTGTTGAATTTATCAATTTTCTTTTGAAATTTATTAATTAATTCATCTTCATATTTTTTAACCGAACTTCTTAAAGAATAATGTGCATAAGCTTTTGTGTTTATAACATTATCTGCACAAAGTGAAATAAGAGTTTTTGAATATGGCTTTTGAATTTCATCATTTTTATGCACTTTTTCAAACATTCTCTCAAGCCCGATATCCACAGCGCCCGCAACAATTGAACCAAGATTACAGGAAGTTATTGTAAAGCCGTTTTCAACCTTTTGAGCACCATTTGGCAATTTTGCAACTAAATCAGCGATTAATTTTGCTGCATTATATCTTTTTTTATCTTGAATATCATTTCCGCTGTGACCGCCAAGTTTTGTCGTAACTTCTATATCAAGCTTTGTATAACCTGCACCGGCTATTTCAAAATTACCCAGAGAATCAGAATCCAAAACAAGAACATTTTCGCTTTCCAAATTTGAAAAATCAACATGGTTTATTCCTGTCATGTTTGTTTCTTCATCCCTTGTAAACACAATTTCAAGCCCGCCATGTTTAATTTCAGGATTATTTGCTATTTCCAAAGCCAAGTTCAACGCCGCAGCAACACCCGCTTTGTCATCAGCGCCAAGTGTTCTTGTTTTATCGGTTTGAAGATATTTTTTATCATCACTAAGACAGATTTTAACTTCAGAAGAATTCCCGACAACATCCATGTGTGCTGATAGCAATAAAGGTTTTTTATTTTGTGAATTTGCAGGAATTTTTATAATTAAATTTTGATAATCATCATAATAAGCATTAATTCCGTTATTATAAGTATATTCTTTAATTTTTTCACTGACATTATATTCCCCTAATGACGGCGAAGGGATTGAAGCCAACTCTTTAAATAATTCAATTACATCCATCAAATTTTCTCCTATTTTATTTTAAACTGCAGTCAAACATTCAATAAAATTTTATCTAAACATTCTAACTGCGCGCTCTACGCCCTCAAGCGTCTGTTGTGCTTTAATGCTTGCTTTTTTAGAACTTTCAACTATGATATCTTTAATTAAGTTTGTATTGTTTTCCAGAGAAATCCTCTTTTGGCGCATCACCCTAAGTTCAGAATTTATTTTTGCTGCCAGTCTTTTTTTACATTCGGCACAGCCGATTGATGCATTTTTACAAGCACAGGAAATTTCTTGCACTTCATCATCCGAACCGAAAATCTTCCAATAATCAAAAATAACTTCACAATTCAAAGGATTTCCTTTGTCGTCTTTTCTGATTCTGTTTCTGTCTGTGATTCCTGTTTTTATTTTCTTTTCCGTAATTTCTTCGCTGTCAGATATTTTAATGTCATTATTGAAAGATTTACCCATTTTATTTCCGTCCAAGCCTTTCAACATAGAAACTTTTGTTAATTTAGGCTGCGGTTCTATAAAATATTCACAATTGTAAATATTATTAAATCTTCTTGCAATATCACGCGTCAATTCAACATGTGCAACCTGATCGATTCCGACAGGAACATAATGCGCATTAAATAACAGAATATCCGCACTCATTAAAACAGGATAACCAAACAAACCATAGGATAAATTTGACAAATTTTCCTGTTTCTCTTTCATAATCTTTGCCAAATCTTTCAAAGTCGGGTCGCGCTCAACCCAATTCTGCGGAGTAATCATTGAAAGATAAATATGCAGACAAGCAGTCTGGGACACCATTGATTGTAAATACAACGTTGATTTTTCAGGATCAATCCCCGCACAAAGCCAATCTAAGATTACATCTTTAACATTTTGTTCAAGCTCATCAGTTTGATTATATTTAGTTGTAAGCGCATGCCAGT
>CAPYQR010000215.1 GCA_948742005.1 uncultured bacterium | reverse complement strand
CCATTTTAACTGCTGCGGTTTCAACAGGCGCTGCTGTTTATTATTTTGGACCTAAAATGATGGCTCATCTTGCATCAAAACTGCCAGTCAAACAAATCGCCACAATAAGCGCCAATGCAATCGCAGCAACAAATACAACAAGGCTGCTTGGCAGGGGCGTATTGTCAAATCCTTTGTATTTTGGCGATAGTGTTGGAAAAGTTGAGCTTTATTATAAGGCAAAAAATGTGTTGAGAGCGGAAATAGCAAGCGGCAATTATAGTGCTAAAAAAGCATGGGATGAAATTAAAAATTTACCAAATAATAATATAACATCAGATGAAATAAAAAAAATTTTAAAAAAATACAATGTTGAAAGAATTGTCCAGGAGAAATAATAATGAAAATTGAAAATATAGGAAATATTCAATATTTATCATATAAAAAACCAAAAAACAAAATTCAAACAAATCAAAACACAACCTTTAAAGCTCAACAAAACTCTGAATTACCGCGTTATTCACCTGCGCTTTTAAATTATATTGCAAAATCTTTGAACAATTCTCCTGAAACGTTTTTTGGTTTTGATAAGAATGAAATTAACGGAATTGATTTTCAAAATGTTCAAAAAATAACTTTGGACAACAATTTGAATGTTCAAATTGATTTTAATGAAGTAAATAAAAACGTTAAATTTCAATTGGTGCTAATTCCTGCCAAAAAACTACAATCACCAAATGCGCAAAGTGTAATTTTAGAAAAAATGTTAAATAATAAAATACAAGAGCTTAACAGGAACGGTGTTTTGGGGGAAGAATTTTATTTAAGCTTATTTGCAAACAGAATAGAAGCTGAGCTTACGACAGACAATAATAATTGTGTTGAAAATTTAAACAATATGCTTAAAATGATTTTTGATTTTGAAAATGAATTTACAAAACAGGATTTTGAAAAAGCAAAAAAAGAAATTTTAGAAAATTTTGATTCAAATACAAATTTTGCTAAATTGGCTTTGTTTGATTATGAAATCAATAAGCAAGATGTTAAAAAAGCTAAGTTTGAAGATATTAAAAATGTTTGTAAAAATCTTATTTTAGAATCTTTTGGAAAATTTGCAATTTTAGTGCCGTTAAATTTTGAATTAAAAGAAGAAATTTTAAATACATTAAAAAATAATATCCCGATGCTAAAATCTTTTAAAAATCTTGAAAATTACAGCGCAATTAAAGAATTTGAAAACAATATTGAATTAAATTCCAATTCCCCCGTTCTTTTTAGATATTATGCTCAAAAAGACAGGGCATCTTTAAGAGATTCAATTATTTTACAGCTGGCAAATGAAATAATTAATTCTAATATTAAAATTTTAAATTCAAATGCTGATTCAGTTCCTTTTGAATTAAATTGCGATGTTTCAACAAGCCCGAAAAATAAATACATTGAATTATCATTGCGAAAAGATGAAAAGATTAAATCAGATAAACAAAAAGAAAATACTTCAAGATATTTTGATGAATTGATAAAATATACAAAAGAAAATAAAATTTCAATAGAAGAATTTGAAAAATTAAAAATAAATCTTGCAGAAGAAAGAAAAAAACGTTATGAAAATCAAGCTTTAAGGGGTGATTTAATAATGCAAACTTACAGCGAGGGAAATAATTTATTAATCGATTATTTAAACACTTTAAAACAAATAAAATATGATGAAGTTTATCAAAAAATAACAAATTGTTTTAATAATCCTTACATTCAAGCAATTTAAAAGTGCTTTCCCTTCTTTAAATTAAAAAAGGAGGGAAAAAGATGAATATTGTTGAACCAATAAGAAACAAAAAAGATATTGAAAAAATTGAAGAAATTTTAAAAAAGAAAAATGAGCGGGATTTTTTGATTTTTGTAATCGGAATAAACTGCGGTTTGAGAATTTGTGATATTTTAAATCTTGATGTTTCAGATGTTAAGAATAAAGAATATATTACAATAATTGAAAAGAAAACCAAGAAATTCAAGAAATTTCCAATTAATTCCAAACTAAAACCCATAATTGAAAGATATACAAAAACAAAGAAAAATAAAGACCCGTTGTTTCAAACAGTTTTTAATAACAGATTAGAGCGCACACAATATTACAGAATAATCAACGAAGCCTCCAAAAAAGCAGGCTTAGAGTCAAAAATCGGAACTCATTCATTAAGAAAAACATTCGGCTATCATTATTACAAAAAATTCAAAGATATTGCGATTTTGCAAAAAATTTTCAATCATTCAAGCGAGGAAATAACTTTAAGATACATTGGAATCGAGCAGGATGTTATCGATGAAAGTTATTTTAATTTTGTTTTGTGAGAAACCCAAACAGAATCCTTAAACCCTTCTTCGTCCAATTTTCCTTTTTTGTATGCCTCAAAAAGTTCTCCTGTTACAAGTTGCGCAAAATTATTGCGATAATAATTGCGCATTTCGGTTATAGTGTTAACATAAACATCGTTGCTGTTATTGTATATTTTAGGATTATACGGCTCGTAATACATATGTTCAGTTGAAAATCCTTTATACCAAACTTTTACTTGTCC
>CAPYQR010000214.1 GCA_948742005.1 uncultured bacterium | reverse complement strand
CTTCCAATCCTGCACCAATCGGCAAGCCGTTTTCTGAAAATGCTGTTTGAGTTCTTCCATAAACAATTTGCAAAAATAATTCTCTCATTGCAACATTAATCGCATCACACACAAGGTCAGTATTTAATGCTTCTAAAATTGTTTTTCCGGGTAAAATTTCGCCTGCCATAGCAGCAGAATGAGTCATTCCCGAACATCCTACGGTTTCAACAAGCGCTTCTTGAATAATTCCGTCTTTAACATTTAATGTTAATTTACAAGTTCCTTGCTGAGGCGCACAGCAGCCGCAGCCGTGGGTTAAGCCTGAAATATCTTTGATTTCTTTACATTTTGTCCATAATCCTTCTTGCGGAATCGGAGCAGGAGAACCTTTGACACCTCTTGCTACGCAACATTTTTCTTCAATTTCTGAAGTTAATTGAATATGATTCATTTGACCTCCTTTTATACTAAACAATATAAATTAATTTTAATATAAACAAAATTTAAATACTAAAAAAATTTTTAACTGCATCCTTTATAAAATCTATATAAAATAAACACAATCCCGCAGCGATTAAAAGCGCAGGACCAAACGGCAAAGAGAAAAACGAAGTTTGTGTTTCGTCAATAATATTTTCATTATTGTTTTTCAATGTTTTTTCTTTAATATCACAAAACAAAACCCTTAATGCTAAAAGCATAAACAGGGTTGTTATTATTGTTATTGTTGTATATAGCGAATAATTATTGTCAGGAAGCTTAATATAATTAGCAGCAAAAAGAATTAAAACACCTGCTGATATTAAAACATAAGAAAAACCAAGCTTTTTTGCGCCTTTTTTAAAAGAATCAATTATCAAAAAAGGAATCGCAAAAACAAATTGAATTAAAAAAGACAAGGGAATTATAATTAATAAGGTTTTGAAGCCAAAAAACGCTCCCAATCCAAGCGCAATAAGACTGTCACCTTCGCCAAACATACGATAATTAATTATTTTTTTTGAAATAAAAGATAATATCTCAAAAAACAAAAAACCAAAAACAGCACCAATTAAAGATTGGGAAATTGTTAATGAAGAAAAATCAAATAATGAATAAATAATCCCTAAACCCGCTAAAATATAAGCATGAACATCAACAATAACTGTTTTTTTAATGTCTGTTGCACTCATCACTATAAAAAGACAAATCGCAGCAAGCTTGAACAATAAATTAAAATTAAACCCGAAAACCCAAAAAGCATAGCAAAATAAAACCGCACATAAAGCTTCAATCAACGGATATTGAATTGAAATATGCTCCTTGCAAAAAGCGCATTTTCCCCTTAAAAAAATATATGAAACCAAGGGAATATTCATAAACCACTTTAATTTATTATTGCATTTAGGACATTTCGAGCGCTCAAATACAATCCCCTCACCCGATAATCCTCGCAAAATAACAACATTTAAAAAAGAACCGACACAAAGACCTACAAGAAAAATATAAATAAACAAAATCACAAAATAAGGATTCAAAGGGTCATTCATAAGAATTTAAGCCTTTTTTTGTAATGATTTCAAAAAGCTTTGAAATTGCTTTTTTAAGTTTTCTTGAAACCTGCATCTGGCTGATATTAAGCTTTTCTGATATTTCTCTTTGATTTAAACCCTCGTAATAATTCAAAATAACGAGCTGTTGTTCAACAGGCTCAAGCACTTTAAGAGCATCGTTTAAAATTATTCTGTTTTCATAACTGTTAAATGCCTGTTTTTGAGATTCATCCTCTATTTTTTCTACAAGAGAAAAAGAATTCTCGTCTCCGCCGATTATCTGGTCGATTGAAATTGTTGTTGTTCTTCTGTCCAAATTATTACATTCTTCAATTTTTTCCTGAGGCATTTGAAGCGCAATAGCCAAATCCTTATCAGTCGGGGTTCTTCCTAATTTTTCGGTTAACTCTAAAGTTAATTTATGAACCCTGAATGATAATTCTTTAATTTCTCTTGGCGCTCTGATTATTGTTGTTTTATCTCTTAAATAATGTCTTATTTCACCTGTGATTAAATAAGTTGCATAAGTTTTAAAATTTCTCGAAATTTCAGGATTATAAAGATCAACAGCTTTTATAAGCCCCAGGGAAGCAACCTGTGT
Organism: uncultured bacterium; assembly: GCA_948742005.1. Classification (GTDB taxonomy): domain Bacteria; phylum Cyanobacteriota; class Vampirovibrionia; order Gastranaerophilales; family Gastranaerophilaceae; genus RUG14156. The sequence goes on along the minus strand of CAPYQR010000214.1, from coordinate 467 downwards.
AATATCTTCCACAGGGTCAGTAGAACGACGAGCCAGAGAACGCGCAACCTTTTTAACAAGAGGCATACAAGCCAAAACCACAAGTTCTTTCAGCTTTCTTTTGGTTTTTTCGTCCGTTGTTGCGCGATATTCATCAAGCCAATTATTTATTTCTTCTATAGATAATGTATTATCTTCCATTTTGCGTTTTTATTCACTCCAAGAATACATTTTTCTAAGCTCTTTGCCAACTTGTTCTAAAGGATGTTCAGCCTTTAGTTTTCTTGTTGTTTTAAAGTGGATTTGATTTGTATTACATTCATTAATCCAATTTCTTGCAAAAGTACCGTCTTGAATTTCTGCTAAAACTTTTTTCATTTCTTTTTTTGTTTCATCTGTTATAATTCGTTTTCCTGTTTCGTAATCGCCAAATTCAGCCGTATTTGAAACAGAATTGCGCATTGCCTTGAAACCGCCCTGATAAATCA
>CAPYQR010000213.1 GCA_948742005.1 uncultured bacterium | reverse complement strand
CCGTTGTTCTACCCATATCTAAAATTTGGTCGATTCCAAGCAAAATTGCAACACCGACTATCGGCAAACCAAAACTTGTTAAAGTTCCCGTTAAAATAACCAAAGAAACTCTGGGAACGCCCGCGATTCCTTTCGAGGTTAACATAAGTGTCAACATAATCATCAATTGCTGTTCAATTGTCAGATTAATTCCTGCAATTTGCGCACAAAACAATGTCGCAAGAGTTAAATAAAGCGTTGAACCATCCAAATTAAAAGTATAACCCATTGGCATTACAAAACTTACAATGCTTTTAGGCACTCCGAATTTTTCCATCTGGCTCATTGCTTTTGGAAGCGCCGCTTCTGATGATGCTGTTGTAAAAGCAAGCAAGGCGGGGTCTTTTATTGTTTTTAAAAGGTCTAAAAATGATATTTTAATTATTTTACAAGCAACACCCAATACAACAACAACAAAAACAATCAAGGATAAATAAGTTATTCCGATTAATTTTGCATAATTTGCAAGAATTCCAATTCCATTTTGCCCAATTGTAGCACTAATTGCCCCAAAAACACCCAAAGGCGCAAATTTCATGACATATTCAGTGAATTTAAACATAACATCACACATGCTTTGCAAAATGTCTAAAATTGGCCTTGCTTTTTGCCCGACAGCACAAACCGCAAGCGAGAAAAAAATTGCAAAAACAACAATTTGAAGCAAATCTCCCTTAGCAAGCGCATCAAATATACTTGTTGGAACAATATTTACAATCATCTCTTTTAAACTGTGCGCTTCAACTTTTTGCATTGAATCAAGCGCCGTTGTTGAAATCGTATTAATATCAATATTAAAACCAACTCCGGGTTTTAATATATTTGCCATCAAAAGCCCCAAAACAAGCGCAATTGTGGTTGCAGCTTCAAAATAAATTAAGGCTTTTAAACCAATTTTGCCTAAACTTTTAACATCGCCATGCCCTGCGATTCCAACCGTTAAAGTTGCAAAAATCAAAGGTGCAATAATCATTTTAACCATTTTAAGGAAAATTTCACCCAGAGGCTGCATCTTAACAGCATATTGAGGCGCAAGCCAGCCGAACAAAATCCCTAAAATTAAAGCGATAAATATATGAAGTGTAAGTTTTTTAGAACTTTTCAATTAATAAATACTCCTAAGTCCGAGCTTTTTAAATTATATTATAAAATATAAAAAATTAAAAATTTTAGTCTTGTTTCTTAATATTATCTTTATATTTTTCCTAAAATATTTAATTTATATTCCAAAGGAACTTCCTCATAACAAAGCACTGGAATATCCATGAATAATTGAGAAACAAGAATGAAGATAATTTGTCTGTATTGCGAATTAACAATTAAAACTGCGTTTTGTTCGATTATATTTTGTTTTGCTTCTTTTAAAAGTTTTTTAAATTTGGCAAATTTTGAAATATCAATCTTAACGCTTGCTTCTTCCTTATTTGTTTGTTTTTCCAATAAATCAAGCGCATCATCATCAATTTCATAAGCAAAAATCTGTTTGTTTTTGTTTGCAACACTTTGTGCAATCTGACGCGACAATGACATTCTTATTTTTTCTAACAAATCCGTTTTATTTGAATCATCTGAAAAATCATTCAATTTTTCAAAAATATAAACAATATCTTTAATGCTTACACGCTCGCGAAGTAATTGTGTTAAAAGATATTTAAGTTCCGAAATGCTTATAAAGTCACCTAAAATTGTATCTGTTAAAAAAGAGTTCTTTTGCGCAACATATTCAACATAACGATTCAAATCCTTATAATCAAATAATTCGTCAATATGAACAATTGCATAATAACTTAAATAGTTACAAATGTAATCCGAAGGTTCAATCCCCTCAAGCCAAAAATTTTCACAATCTTTTTTATCAATCCAGATTAATTTTCTTTTTGTCAAAGAGTCTTTTGTTTTGTGAGAATTTTTAGGAGCTTTATCAATATTTAATTCATCTTCAAAATAAGCAAGATGATTCGGATAAACTTTGCCGCTAACAACACTCACACCATGGATATTAATCGAAAACTCATCTTCGTCAAACGAAGAATTTTCGATAAATTGAATTTTCGGAATAATATAACCAAGCTCTTTTGTAATATCCTGCCTGGTTTTAATAGTCTGCGCGAGCAAATTATTTTCAACATCAGGATTACACAAACAATAATTTTCACTTGATAAGCTGATTGAAAGCTTATCTTCGCCCAGAAATTTTTCCATTTTCATAGGCGATAAAATTTCATTTAAATCTTTTTTCAAAGAATTTAATTCATCAATATCTTTTTTTATTTCCTCGTTTAAAAGTTCTCTTTCTTCATCTTTAGAATTTTCCAAAAACTTCTTAACGCGCTCAATTTTTTCTTTTTTTTCTTTAATTTTCTTTTGCAAATTCAAACAAAGTTCATAAGGTTCTTCTTTTGAATAAAGCATTCTCTCGACCGAACTTCTAAAGTTGATAATATCAACATCTGATTCGTTATCAGTATTTTCAACTTCTTTTACAAAAATACAGTTATAAACGATTTTGGAACAAATTTAAAAAATATACGTCTAATTAAGTATAAATGCCGTATTTG
>CAPYQR010000212.1 GCA_948742005.1 uncultured bacterium | reverse complement strand
TCCTTAAACACTGCAATTCCTTATAAATTTGATGAAAAATATATTAATACAGTTGAAAAAGTTAAAAATTTGTCTAAAAAAATGAATACTAATCTTGCAGGTTCTTTTTGTGTTTATAATGTTAAAAAAGCTGATTCTGATTGTTTTTTTAGAGATATTATTGCAAATAACAACAAAGAGAGTTTTGAAATTTTAAAATCTTGCAATATTGAAAAATATGGAAAGAATGGATTACCTTTAAAGTTTTCAAGGGTAGATTTTTTGCAATCTTTAAATTTAATTTTTAATAAGATTGATATTAAAAAAAGAGATGAAATTGTAAAAAAGCTTGAAATTACTCCGTATTTAGAAAAAAAATCAAACAAAATCACAGGTTACGATGGAATTGTTAATTATTCAAATCTTGATAAAAACGATAAAATTGAAAGAGAAATTTATTTAATTTGTGAAAAATTTTTTGAGAAAAACGAGGTTTTAACAGATGACGAAAAGTTAAACCATGTTCTAAATTCATTAATTAAAGGTTTTAGTGAATTTATTAATATTATTGGTAAAAAGCAGCATTATACACATGAATATTCTCTTGATATTCACACCGTTAAAGTTTTAAAAGAAGCTCTTTGTGATTGTGAATTTGATAAATTAAGTAACTGTGATAAAACTATTTTAAAATTTTTAATCCTTTTCCATGATATTTCAAAACAAGAAAATAAAATTTCAAAGCAGCATCCTCGCCTAAGTGCTATTTATTCAAATGTTTTATTGTCGAAATTTAATTTATCATCTGATGTTAAGCAGCGGATTTTTAAACTTATCGAAAATCATAATTGGCTCGAGCTGCTTAATTGTGAAGATTCGGATATAAAAACAATTGCTGCATATTTTAGTAACATTAGTGATTTTGAAATTGCAAAAATATTTGCAAAAGCTGATTTAAAAGGCGTCGGCAACGGTTTTTATAATGAAAAATCATCCGTTTTCAATTCTTTTGAGTTTTTTCAATTATGTGATTTAATTAGTCAAATAAATAAAAGCGGTCAAATCATTCTTCCAAATCAAATAATCAACAAAACAAAAGTACCAAGAGCTTTTTTTAACGGTAAGGAGTATATGGTTGTTGATTTTTCAAAAATTAAGGATGATGAAGATTTATCGAATTATGGATTTGAAAAAGGCTTGAATAAGCGTGATTTAAGGTTGAACGTTCATATGGTTTCAGATTTTAAACAATCGGCGTTAACGGTTTTAAATTTATTAAAAGAAAACATACTTTGTTCTTCTTTAATTTCATTAAGCAATCAAAGCGTATATTGCGGTTTTAAATTTGGTGCGGCATTGGTTAATCAAGGCTATAATATTGCGAATTCTTCAAAATATAATCAAAGTTCAGGCTCGGGCAAAAAATTTAAAGAATTTGAAAAATTATTATTTCCTGTTAATGAGGAATATGGGCATTATAGAACTTTTATATCATCGGAATTAAAGAATGTTTTAAAGCTGTCTGATGATGAATATGAAGAGCTTTTTGAGAAGATTTGTAATGTTAAATGTTTATCTCAAATAAATAAAGATATTAAGCTTAAAAACAGGACTTTGCCTAAAAATCAAGTAATTAGTGCCATTAAAACAGTTCAAGATAATCTTTTAAATTTTTGTCATAACGAAATTAACTCATATAATCCAAAAATAAATGCTTTTGTTGCGCGGGTTGATTCAATTGAGGAAATACCTTTGGGATTTTTGTCTTTTGTTGAGGAAAATAATCTGCCCATTTTGATTATTTAATATTTTCAATTGCGCAGAATTGTATAAAACTTCCAATCAAGTTTTCATGCCAGATTTTAACACCTGCAGGCACTTCCAGAATGCTCGGGGCAAAGTTCCAGATGTATTTTATGCCTGATTTAACAAGAAAATCACAAGCATCTTGAGCTACTTTGTTTGGAGTTGTTAAAATTGCAATTTTTACTCCTGTTTTTTTGATGATTTCCGGTAATTCTTTAAGATTATAAATTGTTTTATCGTTAATTTTTTTGCCTGTTTTAATAGGGTCAATATCAAACAGTGCAGTAATTTCAAGTCCGAATTCAGAGAATTTTGAATATCCTGATAATGCCAAACCCAAATTTCCCGCACCGATAACAAATGCTTTTTTAATTACTTTATAATCAAGAATATCTTCAATTCGTTCTTTTAATTCCTTAACTTCATATCCGACCTTGCATTTTCCTTTGCACTTGATTAATTTCATGTCTTTTCTGACTTGTGTTTCGTCTATTTCAAGAAGATTGGAAATGGATGCTGAGGTTATGTTTTTAATATCTTTTTTTGATGATTCTCTTAGAATTGTGTAATATTGTGTTAAACGGTTAATCGTGCGCTGTGATAAATCGTTTTTCATAAATATTCCTTTAAAAATTAAAATGAGGCTTAATATTTTACAATTAAGCCTCATTTAACTGATTTTTAATTATACATTTCCGTTGAACGCGTCGATATATAATTGTTTCATATCATCCATTATAGGATAAACAGGGTTTGCGCCTGTGCATTGGTCGTCAAATGCTAATTCTACCATTTCGTCTAATTTAGCATAGAAG
>CAPYQR010000211.1 GCA_948742005.1 uncultured bacterium | reverse complement strand
CACCCAAACCGATTGCAAGACCCATTGCGATTAATTTAAATCCTAATAATTCCATTTGTTTTTCTCCTTTATTTTCTATTTAATCTAATTTATTTTTAATGTTTTGCCAGTGCCGAATTAATATATGAACTTGTTAAAAGCGTAAATACAAGAGCCTGTATAAACGCAACCATTAATTCCAAAAACATTATAGGCAAAGGCAATAATGAGCCCAAAAACAATACAATATTCTCAACCCATGATGTTGGCAGAATTGAAGCCAGATGAGCCTGACAAAAACTTGCAATCATTTCAGGTGTAATCAAAAAAGCAATTAATCCGCCAAGAACAAGAATCAAAATTTCACCCGCCAAAATATTGGCAAAAAGACGAAAAGCAAGGCTCAAAGGTCTTACGATATCTTCAAGAAAATTCAAAGGCGTCATAAACCATACAGGCTGGAAATAATGCTTAAAATAACCGATTCCTTTTGCACGAATACCTGAAACAATATAATAAACAAGCACAATTATTGCAAGTGCTGCTGTAACATTGATATCATTTGTAGGTGATGCAAATTCAGCATCAAGCGATTTTATCGAAGGAAGAAAGTTTAAAATCTTCCAGGGTAATTGTCCGATTAAATTCCCCGTTATAATGAATAAAAATAATGCAATCAAAATCGGAGTGTGTTTTTTTCCTTCTGCTCCCAAATCCTTAGTAAAAGAAGAAAAAACTGTTATAATATTTTCTGCCGCAGCTTGCATTTTATTAGGAATTAATTTCATATTTCCAACAGCCAAAAGCGCAAAAAAGATAATAATCGCCATAGTAATCCAGAGGGTAATGAGCGTATCCATGTGAACTTCAAGCCCGAAAAGATTAACTATCCAATGTTTTCCAATATGTAATTCCATTATCTGCTTTCTGTTTTAAATGTTAAATATTCTCCTACAGATAATGTTAACCCAATTGTTTAAAAGGGGATTAATCCATTTGTATGAAATTTCAAAATACTTAATATTAATTATTCACATTCATTTAAAATCTGCCCGAAAAACAGCCTTAATGTTCCGAACTTTTTATTTAAAGTTTTTCTGATTCCACAGGTGATTGAATTTATATTTGAAGTTATTCCCTCAATATTTGCCATTGTTTGAGGAGTTGAAGAAGATAAATCTGCAGATAAATCATCAATATTTTTTGTAAGAGTACTTGTATTTATTGTTGATTGTTCAACCGATGATAAAGTATTTGATAATTGCTTTTGATTAGTTGAATTGTTGATTTTCCCTGACATATTGCTGAAATTAGATGTTGTTGAATAAAGATTCTTCTGATTTTGCTTAATTGTATCATTAACCGTTTCAAAAACTTGATTTAATCCGCCAAGAGCATAGTTAAGATTTTCTGCTGCCTGTGCAAGATTTTGCTTAATTTCTTCTAAATCATCTGCTTTTTGATTTTTCATAAAACTTTCAACATCAACTGTCGCAATCCCCTCAATCACAGAACCGTTTGAGAGCATCTTTTTTGAGGGTTCTTTCGGATAAACAAGTTCCAAAAAATCCCATTCTTTATCGTTTCTTTTTGCACATTTTAATAAAACAGTCGTATTTTCAGGCAAAAGCAAATTTTTAGGATATAAAACAAGTCTTATTATTGTATGCTGAAAATCTCCCGTATGCCTGCGCTCACGCGCCTTACCAATTATAATTCCTTTGTAATAAACAGGAATATTCTCCTCCATCGGGCGAAGTTCTTTGAATTTTGCACTAATATGTAAATAATTCGCCATTTGGATAATTTTTAAAATAAGGCAAATTAAAATAATGCTTAAAATAACAATTATTGATAAGTTTCTTTTCATAATTAAAATAATAAATCTTATTTTAATTATAATTAATCACCCGAATCGGCTAAGCTCGATGGGTCAATCCATTCTTCAATTTTTTTAGCTGAATGCTTATATTGAACTTTTTTCCACTCATTTTTCGGACAATAAGCACAAAAAGGAATCGGTTTTTTGAAGATTTTATTGATTTTAGCTGCACTTGTGGTTTTATAAATATCAACAAAATCTTTTTTATCGATTTTAAAATCCAGATTAAAAAATTTATTCAAAAATCCGATATTCGGTGTAATTGTACATAAATAAAGCTTTCCGTCTTTTAAAAAGTGACATTTTTTCCTCGTACAGCGATTATAAGCGATTTTTTTATCCGTATCTTTTTTGTAATTCATCTGAACCGAATACATTTCATCCCGAACGCCCGCAAAAAAGTAGGATTTAATTCCATAATCCCTGCATTTATCCAAAAACCCTTGATAATCAACATTAATCGGATATTTTGTCATTGAAAGAGAAATTTTATTTTCCTTTAAAGTTTGCCAAAAATTTTCCTCCTGTTTTGCAAGCAGCATCCCGTTTCTAATCAAACTACCTTCCGAATTTGGAAAAATTTCTTTTAAAGGCTTGAAAATATCAAGCAATTGCGGATGAAGCAAAGGTTCGCCCCCAAGGACATAAATTTTCCCGATATTATCAAAAATTTTTGCAAGCTGTTTAAAATCCGCTAAAATTTTATCAATTTCATAAAATTTTTCTTCCGCTAAAGGCGTAAAA
>CAPYQR010000210.1 GCA_948742005.1 uncultured bacterium | reverse complement strand
TCCGCCCCATTTGAACGTGCAGAAGCACTAACCTCTCCCATAAGCCCTCTGTTTGTGAAGCAATAGAATATATTGATAATTATAAATTTGAAGATGTAAAATATTTAGACGAAAAATTATTAATCAAGTAAAATTTTAATTTAGTTTTACTCTTTCAATATCTTTCATTCTCATTTTATTATCAATAATTTCAGCATCACCGCGTTCTTCATCAGTTAACAATAAAATTGCTTGAATTGTAACTTTTTTCCTGTTTGTATTTTTGGGAAATTTCAAAATAGGTTTATGTTGCAAATTTTGAATTAATTGAGCAAATTGTTTTTTATCGTATTCACGAAGCACAGAAATTATAATGATATTGCTTATATTCCCGTTTAAATCTACTTTAAATGAATAATAAACAGGAGTATCAACAGGATATCCGTCAAGCGCTTTTAAATATGAGCTATCTTCTGCAACTTTACTTATTAATCTTAATTTATAAGTATCCCAATCAATATCTTCAAAAACATCTTCTTCTTGTGGAATTTCAGAACGATTCAATATTTCTTCAATTAATTTTAAATCCTTTTGGCTTAAATGATTAAGATCGTCAAATTGCCCTGTTTGCTTGATTTTGTTGATATCATCCTGAGATAAATTCATATCGTTAATATCAATTGTGTTGTAATATCTGGAATTTTGAGCAGGAGTCGGTTTTACAACGACTTTTCCATCTTCTATAGATCCGTATGAACTGATTCTTTGGTGTTGGTTGTAAAATCCGCCTTGAATATTTGCTGCGTTATTTTTATTTTGAAAATCAGCCTGCGTGTTTTTTATATTTGAATTTGACCCTTCAAAATTAATATCCTGCCCTTGTGCATTGATATCTTGCAAGGAAGCATTAATATCTTGAGAATTAATATTTCCTCCTTGAAGCTCTGCGTTAATTTTTTTGTTAACAAAAGCCTTTGATGAATTTTTAAATTCAGCATCAGAAAAAGAAACGGCAACTTTTTTGTTAATTGAAGAATCAAAAAGCAGGACAAGAATTGTTGCAAAAAGAAATATAAATATTGATGCTAAAAGATAAACCTTTTTCATTATTAGTCAAGAGCTTCTAAAATTTCATTGCAGTTGTTTATTTTAAACATAGTGCCTGAAAGCATGAGTGTTTCTGCAATCAACAACGCGGTCGGAACTAATGCGGTTACAAAAGCAAGAAACATTCCCTGCGGATCGCCGCCGATTTCTGAGATAAAGTATGACACATTCATGGTAAACTCAATTAGAATTATTGATGTTGCAATAAATAGCACTGCAGACTTTTCTTTTTCCAGAGTTCTGATTGAATCGAGCCCTAAAACATTCACCCCATGTCGGTTATAATCATGAAAACCGTCAAATTTAATAATTTCCGAACCTTTTATTTCTTTATCAATTGTAAATGCGCGTACAAAAGAGAAAAATGCGAAAACAATCAAAAATGTCGATAAGACCAAGAAAATAGGAGAAAATCTTATACCTGAAACTCTAATCCAGCTTGCAGCTTCAGGGAAGCATCCGGCAAGAGTATTTGAAACACCATAAGCAAGGAATGGTGCAGTCAAAAGACCAAAGAAAAATTCTACAACCATTTTCATCTGATGATTTAAAAGATTGTTTTTTATGTTTTGGATTTTATTTTGACTTAATTTATTAACATAAGTATGAATCAAAGCACGATAATCTTTAATCACCGTTTCGAAATCTTCGCGATACTCACAATCGGTTAATTGTTCTTTTAAAACTTTAATATTATTGTGAAAATGTCCGCTTCCAAGAGTAACAAGACACAAAGCGCCAACAAAAAGCAACGACATAAAAAACGCCGCAATTCCTGAAATTGGCTTATAATAAGATAAATTCAAAATATATATTACAAACAAAAAGAAAAACGAGATATTAATTGTTGCTTGTTGAGCAAAAGTATTTTGCGAACATTTTTTAATATACCTGTTCCACAAAGTCGAACTTAAAGAATATTTAAGCGCAAGACAAACAGCAACAACAATTGATGTTACTGCTAATAAAAACCAGAAGTTTGTTGTTAAATTAATTCCGTTTGAGGAGCTATCTATACTCAAGCCTAAAAGAAAATTTGTTATGCCAAAAGAACAAACTAAGGATAAAACAATAATATTTATTGATAAAACAAGATTGATTACCTCGGAGGTTTTGATGCTGTTTTTAAATTCCAAAACCTTGAAACCAATCTCTTTAATTATTGCGATTCTGTTTTTTTCAATTGACCCGCTGAAGATTTTATTCGGGTCTTGACTGACGATATTAATATCTGATGCTTCTTTTGTAATAATATCAAGATTTTGAGAAATATTTTTTTTGCTTTGAACAACAGGCTCTAATTCAGCAGATTTTTCTAAAATAAAAACGCAATCATTCAAAGATTTTGGCTTAAGTGAAAAAGTTTTATTAGACGGCACTAAAATTTTTCCAAATTCTTTATTATTGCACAACGAGGTCTGATTTTTGTGAACATTAACAAGTACATATTTTGAATATTCCTGGCTGTAAATTATTTTATAAGCCTCGTCATCCATCAATTCTTCAATAAAAAAATCACATCCTGAC
>CAPYQR010000209.1 GCA_948742005.1 uncultured bacterium | reverse complement strand
CGTCTGCCCTTCGCAAAGTATTATCTTTTCAACAGGATACAAGAGCCCCTCTTTTTCTCTTAAATTTTGAATAATTGAAAAATTTTCATCAGAAAAATTTTTAAATTCAAAATTTTTTACTGCTTCAATAATTTTTTTAAGCCAGACTGTATTTTTATGCAACATTATTTGTTTTTCATCTAAAGATGTAATTAATCCGTAAAAATCCACTCGTTTAGAGAGGTATTGATAAGATGAATCAGTAATTTTAAAATATTTTTTTTCAAGGTTAATAAATAAATCAATTAAATAATCATTAATTATATTTCGATTTTCAATCTCCTCACAAGAAGAACGTACGGATGAATTAATTATTTCAACTGCTGTATCAACCCTTGATGCATTATCAATTTCTTTATAATTAAGACAAAATTTTTGTACAACATCATCAAAAACACGTTTATATCTGCAATCCGCAGGCGTTAATCTTGTCAGTCTGTCAAGAATTGTAATAAAATAATCGCTTGGAATTTTTTTAAATTTCATAAGTTAAAAATACAATAATAATTAACAATTCGCAAGCTTAAATAATCAATTTTTCAAATAATTTAAAGTGTATTCTTGACAATTTATATTGGTGTGATAGAATTTAAATAGAGATTTTTTTCACGAAAAGGAGAATAAAATATGACAGCTACAGAAGAAATCAAAAAAACTGAGGTTGTTGAAACGGCTGAACAATTAGAAGCTCTTATTGAAAGAGTTTCTAAAGCTCAAAAAGAATTTGCCACTTTTTCGCAAGAACAAGTAGATAAAATCTTTAAAGCGGCAGCAACAGCAGCAGACAAAGCCCGTATTCCATTAGCACGCATGGCTAGAGAAGAAACGGGAATGGGCGTTTTGGAAGATAAAATCATGAAAAACCACTACGCGGCAGAATACGTATATAATAAACACAAAAACACCAAAACTTGCGGTGTTATTGAAGATGATAAAGCAAACGGAATTAAAATCGTTGCAGAACCTTTAGGAATTTTAGCAGGCGTTGTTCCGACAACAAATCCGACTTCAACTGCAATTTTTAAATCATTAGTTGCTCTAAAAACCAGAAACGGAATCATTTTCTCACCGCACCCGAGAGCAAAAAAATGCACAGTTGAAGCTGCAAGAATTGTTCTGGACGCCGCTGTTAAAGCAGGCGCTCCAAAAGACATAATAGGCTGGATTGACGTTCCGTCAATTGAATTATCGGGACAATTAATGAAACACAAAAAAATCTCCTGTATTTTAGCAACAGGCGGCCCGGGAATGGTAACTGCAGCATATTCATCAGGAAACCCTGCTCTTGGTGTAGGCCCCGGTAATACATCCGTTGTAATTGATGAAACAGCAGATATTAAAATGGCAGTTTCTTCAATTTTAATGTCAAAAACATTTGATAACGGCATGATTTGCGCTTCTGAACAATCTGTTATTATCGTTGACAGCGTTTATGAAGAAGTTAAACGCGAATTTGAATACAGAGGCGCTTATTTATTAAATGATAATGAAATGCAAAAATTAATCGACCTTCCGTTTATTGATCCTCAAAGAGGAACAGCTCATCCGCAAATCGTAGGTCAAAGCGCTCATACAATTGCAAAACTTGCAGGCTTTGATGTACCTGAAAATACAAAAGTTTTAATTGGTCAAAGAAATGAAGTAAATTGGGACGATCCTTTCTCAAGAGAAAAATTATCTCCGATTTTAGCAATGTATAGAGCTGAAAGCTTTGAGGACGGTGCTGAAAAAGCTTATTATCTTGTATCTCGAGGCGGCGCGGGTCATACATCTGTTTTATATACGGATGAACGCAAAAAAGACAGAATTGATGCTTACGCAAAGAAAATGCCTTCTTGCAGAGTATTAATTAATCAACCATCCAGCCAAGGCGGTATCGGCGACCTTTACAACTTCAAATTAGACCCGTCATTAACATTAGGATGTGGTTCATGGGGTAAAAACTCAGTATCTGAAAACGTTACCGTTAAGCATTTATTAAACTACAAAAGAGTTACCGAAAGGAGAGAAAACATGCTTTGGTTCAAGGTTCCACAAAAAGTATACTTCAAAAGAGGTGCTACTGATTTAGCTCTTCGTGAACTTCAAGGAAGAAAAAAAGCATTTATCGTAACTGATAGATTCTTGTTTAATTCAGGCGCTGCTGATCAAATCATCAAAGTTTTAGATGAAATCGGAATCGACCATGAAGTTTTCTTTGATGTTAAACCTGATCCTACATTATCAACAATTGATGAAGCATTTGCAATCATGAAGCCTTTTGAGCCCGATGTTATTATTGCTCTTGGCGGCGGTTCTCCGATGGATGCTGCAAAAATCTTATGGTTAAAATATGAACAACCTGATACAGTATTTGAAGATATCGCAATGAGATTCTTAGACATCAGAAAAAGAATCTGCCAATTGCCGGAATTAGGCAAAAAAGCATTAATGGTTGCTATTCCTACAACATCAGGAACAGGTTCTGAAGTTACTCCTTTTTCAATCATCACAGATGATAAATCAGGCGTTAAATATGCAATCGCAGATTATGCTTTGACTCCTTCAATGGCAATTGTTGACCCGAACTTTGTTGACGGTATGCCAAAA
>CAPYQR010000208.1 GCA_948742005.1 uncultured bacterium | reverse complement strand
CGATAAAATATGCTCCAATTCGTTGATTGTTAGTTTAATATCCAAAGGAACACTCACAGCACCCGCTAAAAGATTTGCGAATAATGTTGCGCCTAATTCAGGCATGGATTCGGATAATATAGCAACTTTATCTCCTTTGTTAATTCCGATTTCAATCAAGTAGCTTCCTAATCTTCTTGATAAAATATTCAATCCCTTAAAAGTGATTTCGCTCCAGCCGAGGTTAGAGCGGATTCCAAGAGCAACATGGTTTTCAAGTTCTTTTGTTCTTTTTTCCAAAAATGATAATATATTTGTATTTTCCATAGTTATTTCCGTTTTTACTATTTTATTAAAACATTATATATTAATTTAATCGAAATTAGTTTAAATATTTGTAAATTTATCTTTTTTTTAATGTTATAATTACGAAATCAAATGTTAATAAGGAGAAATTCTTTAATGATAGAAATGAGAGTTATGGGAATCGCTCTTGATACGCGTTCAGGTTCTCCCATTGTTGTTTTAAATGATAAAGAAAACAGAAAAGCTTTGCCGATTTGGATAGGGTCTGCTGAAGCAAGTGCTATAATTAGAAAAATTGAAAACATAACTTCTACGCGTCCAATGACGCATGACCTTTTTATTACAATTGCACAGCAGTCTGAATTTGAAATTACAAAAGTTGAAATTAACGATGTTGATGATCAGACTTATTTTTCAACAATTTTTATGTATAACAAAAATTTAGACAAAACAATCGAAATTGATTCACGTCCTTCAGATGCCATTGCAATTGCGCTTCGTGCTGATGTTCCTATTTTTGTTACGGATAATGTTCTTGCAACAGGTCTTGTTTCAACTGATGTTGAAAAGGATGAACAGGAAGCAAGAGAATTTAAAAGCTTTATTCAGGATATCAAGCCCTCGGATTTTGAAAAAATGTTAAAGAAAAATTTTGAATCCGATCAATAAATCTGTATTATTTTTTATATCTATGTTATTTTATTATTGTTAAACAAAATAAAGGCGAAAAATATGGGAAAAATTACAAAAGAAATGGGCATCATGGATATAGTTACGCAATATCCTGAAACTTTAGAAGTTTTTGCACAATACGGCATGGGATGTATTGGCTGTGCTGCAGCTCGTTTTGAAAATCTTGAAGCAGGTGCAAAAGTCCATGGGATTGATGTTGATGCTATGGTAAGTGCAATGAATTCAATTATTGATGAAGCTGAATAAAAAAATGCTTGAAAATAAAATAGTTTTATTGTAATATTTATTAGCACCTTGTAAAAGTTGCTTGAAAAATAAATATTTGCCCTGGTGGTGGAATCGGTAGACACGTCGGACTTAAAATCCGATGAGGCTAATAACTTCGTGCCAGTTCAAGTCTGGCCCAGGGCAATTTTACTGAAAACCCGCCTTGTTTGGCGGGTTTTTTACACTTTTTTTGATTTTGACTGAAAATTATGAGATTACTTCTTTGCTTGTTGTATTTTGATTAAGGTTTTGTAAAATCTCTTTGTTTTCGGGTTTTTCGAGTTTATCTAAAGTATTAACGAGATTTCCTGAGCTAAGAATTGCCAGACCGCCTGTTCCCGGATTAAAATTGCCGATTGATGTCATTGCAAAGATTGATTGCGCTGCTTTTTTGTCTGCTGCCGCTCTTTGCTCATCAGTTGTTGCGGCTTTCTTTTCGGCGCTTGCTTCGCTTAAACCTTTAACGCCCGCAAACAAGCTTACAAGTCCGATTGCCGTTCCGACACCGGGAATTAATGATGCTGCCATTAAAGCAACGGCTTTAGTCTTTGTTTCTTTGTTGCCAAAAGCCGTTACGCTGTCTTTTATTGTTGAACCGATTGAACCGAAATAATTTGCAATGAAACCCATTTTTTTTCTCCTCTTGAATAATAATTAACGTGTCAATTGTTTTTGTTATATAAACTTGATATACTATTAAAAAATTTTTTAGTTAAAAAATTGCTTTTTTGGTTTTAATTTGTTAAGAAATTTTAATAAAGTTTTCATGCTAAAAATAATTTTGTATGCACAAATATTAAAAAAGTTAAAATAAATGTTAAGAAATATTAAAAGAATCGGTTTGATTTTATGCTAATGTTCGCTATATTTACTTAAATAATTATTAAAAATACTCATCTAAATCAAATAATGTAAGACAAACACTAAAAAAAATGCTAATATAACAAAGCAAGTGTTCAAGAAAAATAAATTAAAGAATGTATAATACAGAATATAAATAATAATAAAAAAAATAAATAATAAAAACTGCTGACAATCAGTATTAAAAATTTCGTAATAAAAATTAAAATTAACAACATCAAATAGCAATTTTTACAAAAAAATATTTTTTATAAATATATGTAGTAGTGTGTAATGTTATTGGAGGAAAACAATGACAATTAGTGTGAACAACAGAAAAAAATCAACCGAAAAATCCTTTGATGAATTGGTGCATGATTTAAAGCATTCCAATTCTGAAAAAGTCAGATATAATGCGGCAAGAATCCTTGGTGAAAAAGGCGATTTCAGCGCAGTTGAGCCGTTGATTGATGTTCTAAAAAATGATAAAAACGGTTCGGTTCGCTTGTATGCTGCCCGTGCCTTGGGTGAACTTGGCGATGTTAACGC
>CAPYQR010000207.1 GCA_948742005.1 uncultured bacterium | reverse complement strand
TTTTTTTGCTTTTGGCTTCAATTTCGTTTCAATTTATTGATTTATATGAATTTAGTAAAAAACATCTGAGCTATTATAAAACAAAGCATAAATATGAAAAACAAATCGAAAATAATAATTTTTTTAAAGGTAAAAATAATTTACTGTTTTTAGATATTAATTTATTTAAAGGTAAGACAAGAATCTTTGATGATATGTCTTTAGCAGATTTTGCTTTTAATAATAATTTTAAAATGAGCTATTTTTATTTTGCAAGAGATATAAAAAACAAAGATGAATATTTTAAATACAAAATTAAAAATTCATCCAAAGGTGATATTTTTGTTTTTAGAAATGATAACGAATTTAATTTATATGAAAAATATTTAAAATGTTCAAATTCTTTTAAGACAAATACTCATTTTTTCTGTCAAATTTAATAATAGCCGTATATTATTGTTATTTAATTAATTTATTAAGAATTGTTAAGATTAAAAGATACAAAAAAGCAATTTTTTTAAAAAAAAATACTTTATTAAAGAGTAAAGACAAACAAAACAAATAAAAAATAAAAACTAAAAAATAAAATAGAATAGGAAAATAAGGAAAACTAAAAATATACGGCATTAAAAATTAAACAATACTATTTTTAGTTACGGAAAAAAGATATTTTACTCTCTTGATATCCTCGTGTTTATAAATGTTTGGCAAGATTTAACAGTCAAACATTTTTTTTATTTATAAATAAAGCCCGTCTAAAGTTAGAGGGCTTTATTTTTTAAAACTTAGATTTTTTCAATTACGATTTTTTCATCTCTATAATCCATTTTAAGTTTATCGTTAGCCTTATAGTTTCCGCTCAAGATTTCTTCTGCTAAAACATCTTCAACTTTCTTTTGTATCACTCTGCGAAGCGGACGAGCACCGTATGTTTCAGAGTAGCCCTCTTTTGCAAGATAATCTTTGGCATCATCCGTCACTTCGATTGTTAAATCGCGTTCAGAAAGACGTTTGAATAAATCTTTTAACATTAAATCTACAATTTGCCTGATTTCATCTTGACTTAAATGAGCAAACACGATTATATCGTCCACCCTGTTAAGAAATTCGGGGCGAAAAGCTTTTTTAAGTTCCTCATTAACAGTATCTTTAAGTTTTTCGTACCTGTCTTTTTTATCATCTCCAGATACCGAAAAGCCGAGTTTTTGAGTATTTGTTATCATACTTGCGCCGACATTTGATGTCATAATGATAATTGTGTTTTTAAAGTTAATATGACGTCCTTTAGAATCAGTCAATCGACCATCATCAAGAATTTGAAGCATGATATTGAATGTATCAGGGTGTGCTTTTTCGATTTCATCAAACAAAACAACGCTATAAGGTTTTTTCCTGATGATTTCACACATATTGCCGCCATCATCATATCCGACATAACCCGGAGGAGAACCGATTAATTTTGATGTAGCATGTTTTTCCATAAATTCAGACATGTCAATTCTGACCATATTGTCTTCTGAACCAAATACAGCTTCAGCAAGAGCTTTTGCAAGCTCTGTTTTACCTACGCCCGTTGGTCCTGAGAATATAAAGCTTCCTATTGGACGATTTGGCGATTTTAAACCGACACGAGCACGTCTGATTGATTTTGCAAGTGAAATTACAGCATCAGATTGACCAATTACACGATTATGCAGAGTGTCTTCAAGCTTTAGTAATTTTTCAGATTCAGCTTCTGTGATTTTGGTAACAGGAATTCCTGTTATTGTTGCAATAACTTGTGCAACTTCTTCAACACCAACTGTCGGCTTGTTTTCTTCTTGAGTTTCGCGCCATTGTTCTGAAACTTCATGGATTTTATCTTTCAGATTAGCTTCGTCATCCCTTAAATCGGATGCTTTTTCAAATTCCTGGTTTCTTATTGCTTCTTCTTTTTCTTTGATTATTGCTTTTAATTGTTTATCAAGCTCTTTGCCCTCGGGAGGAAGCGTAGAAACATTTAAACGGACTTTTGAAGCAGCTTCGTCAATAATATCAATAGCTTTGTCGGGCAAAAACCTTTCTGTGATAAATTTTGAAGATAATTCAGTAGCAGCTACAATTGCTTCGTCTGAAATTATTAATTTGTGATGTTCTTCATATTTAGATTTTAAGCCTTTTATAATTTCAATTGTTTCTTCAATTGTCGGCTGGTCAACAATTACTGTTTGAAAACGGCGTTCGAGTGCCGAATCTTTTTCAATATATTTTCTGTATTCATCCAGCGTTGTAGCACCAATCACTTGAATTTCGCCGCGGGATAATGCAGGTTTTAAAATGTTTGCCGCATCAATTGCACCCTCTGCCGCCCCTGCGCCGATTAAAGTATGCATTTCATCAATTACAAGAATAATATTTCCTGCTTGTCTTATTTCGTCCATAATTTTTTTAAGACGTTCTTCGAATTCACCTCTGTATTTTGTTCCTGCAATCAAAAGACCCATGTCAAGCTGAATTATTTTTTTATTTTCCAAAATATCAGGAACTTCGCAATCAACAATTTTTTGCGCCAAACCATGGGCAATTGCTGTTTTTCCGACACCGGGTTCACCGATTAAAATCGGATTATTTTTTGTACGACGGGCTAAGATTTGAATAACTCTTTCGATTTCTTTTTCTCTGCCGACAACGGGGTCAAGTCTTTGCTCTTGTGCTGCAAGGGTT
>CAPYQR010000206.1 GCA_948742005.1 uncultured bacterium | reverse complement strand
GTCAGGACGGTAGATAAATCAACGCTTGTTCCTGATGAATCTTTGACGATTGATGAGGGGGCGGTTGTGCCCTGGGGAGTGTTGATGTGGTCTTTAATGACGGATGTTTGCCGTGAAATGGGGGTTCGTACAAATATTCCTTTTAAGGATTTAACACAAAAAGAAAAAGATATTGTTTTTTATGGTCCTGCTGAAAAGAAACATATGATTTATACAGTTGAAAATGCTCTTTCAAAAGTTAAAGATGAAAAGGGAATGAAACGTGTTGAGAAATTTTTGAAGCAAGATATTTGTCCAAATTGCCACGCAACAAGGTTGTCCAAAAAAGCAAGATTGCCTAAAATTCAAGGTATTTCGCTTGATGAAGCCTGCAAGATGACTCTTTCGAATTTGATTATATGGGTAAAAAATGTTCCTCTTTTATTAAGTGATGAAATGCAGGAGATGGCAAAAAGCATTTGTGATTCTTTTTTGGATAATGCAAAACGATTAATTGAACTCGGGCTTGGTTATTTAACGCTTGAACGTTCAACTTCTACCCTTTCTACGGGCGAAAGACAACGTATGCAGCTTGCTCGGGCAGTCAGAAACAGAACAACAGGGGTTTTATATGTTCTTGATGAACCCTCAATCGGTCTTCATCCGTTGAATATTGAGGGGTTGAAGAACGTTATTTTTGATTTAATTCAAGACGGTAATTCAGTTGTTTTGGTTGATCATGATATTGATATTTTATCTATAAGTGATTGGATGATTGAAATCGGACCTAAAGCAGGACTTGAGGGCGGGTATATTGTTGCGCAGGGAGAAATATGCGATATTGAAAAGAATAAAAATTCAATAATTGGAGGGTATTTATCAAAAGAAAATAAGATTTTAACAAGGAAACGTGCTTCAAAAGAGGAAATGTTTGATTTTGGAAAGATTCATCTTGAAACAAATTCGATTCATACCGTAAAACCGCTTAAAATTGACATTCCAAAAGGAAGATTGAGTGTTGTAACAGGAGTTTCAGGCTCGGGCAAAACAACAATGGTTTTAGAGAGTTTGATTCCCGCGCTTCAAAGCGCAATAACGGGAGAAAAACAGCCGAAACATATTATAAAAATTGAAACAGCTGATATTAAATTTGTTAAATTGATTGATGCATCGCCAATCGGGATTAATTGCCGTTCAACCGTTGCAACTTATGCAAATATTCACGATGAATTAAGAAAAGTTTACGCAAAAAACCCAATCTCGCAGGAGCTTGGTTATAAAGCGGGCGATTTTTCATATAACACGGGGAAATTACGCTGTAAAACCTGCGATGGTACCGGAGTTATAAATTTGGATGTTCAGTTTTTGCCTGATGTAGAAATTTCTTGCCCTGAATGCGGGGGTTTAAGATATTCAAAAGAAATTGATAAAATTAAAGAAGAAAAATGTGCCAATTATTCCTTGAGTGAATTAATGGCGCTTGATGTTAACCATGCGAGTGAGGCTTGCAGGGGGTTGAATATAATTCATCAAAGATTAGAAGTTTTAAAAGAAATCGGGCTGGGCTATTTAACATTGGGCGAATCTACAACAAGTCTGTCCGGCGGGGAAGCTCAGAGGCTGAAACTTGCTTGTGAAATTAAAAAAACGCAAAAAGACAGTATTTTTGTTTTTGATGAACCTACAATCGGGCTGCATCCTAGAGATGTTGAAGTTTTGCTTGAGGTTTTTGAAAAATTAATTAAAAATGGCGCAACGATTGTTGTAATTGAGCATGATAAGGATGTTATAAAAAATGCTGATTATATAATTGATCTTGGGCCTTTTGGCGGTGACGAAGGCGGGAAGATAATTTATAGCGGCGTTTTGGAAGATTTTAAAAATTGTAAAATTTCAAAAACGGCAGAATATTTATAAATTTTACTTTTTTCTTCTTTGAAAATTGTAGATTTTCGTTGTCAGTTTATCTTTTATTGATTTTTTTTCAACTTTCCAATCAGGATTATACATGTGTGCAATTTTCCACCATAAACCCGCAAATTTCATATCAGGGTTAAACCAGGGTTTTTTATAGTCTGCAAAATGGGCTATAACTGTTTTTTTGTCCAATTCTTCGAGATTTTTTATATCGTTTAAAAAAGGTGTGTAGTTTTTTTTGTAATCGAATTTGTCGAAAATTTCCTGCGTTATAATTGTTCTGTTATTGTAAATTGGTGAGATTTCTTGGATAAATTTTGAATCTACGGTTTTGTTGAAAGATGCTTGGGTTATAGAATAAGGATTATTGAGTTCGTTTTTTGTTTTGAGGAGTTTTTGTGTAAGATTGTTTTTTCTTGAATAATCTAAATTAAACAAAAGCACGCCAATATTAAACCTTTTTTCATTCAAATCAGATTCATAGTTTAATCTTCTTGCTGCGGCGTAGAATTTATTTTCAAGATTAGTATTATAAAGAGCAGACAAATCTCCCAAAATTAAAATATCACAATCAAGATATAAAATTTTATTTAAAGATGAGAATATTTCAGGCATGAAAAATTTAAAATAATCAGCTTTTGAAACATGGTGAAAAAAGGTTCTGTGTTTTATTTTTCCGTTTAACATTTTTAATTTTAGAGGTATTACAGATATTTCAACCTTTTTTGTAAAGCGGTTATTTTTTTTGAAATTTTTTAAATTTTCAATCTCTCTAATATCTTTTTTCGATAAATCCACCCCTAAAACA
>CAPYQR010000205.1 GCA_948742005.1 uncultured bacterium | reverse complement strand
GCACAATCTCAGACAAATTCACCTGCTTCTTCCAAGCCATGGCAAGAACAGGCGGCAAAAACGGTGTTGCGTTGACTTTGGGGTTTACGTGGAGTTTTGGGAGGCTTTGATTTTAAATCAAAGCCTCAATAATCGCTTTAGCTGCGCGTTTTCCTGCACCCATGGCATTAATTGCAGTTGACGGGCCTAACGGTGCAACATCTCCGCCCGCATAAACGTGATTTACTGAAGTTTCACCTTTTTCGTTAATTATAATATACCCTTTATTGTCTGTTTCAAGGTCAATGTTTTCATCATCCGCACTGCGCTGAATTATCGGATTCGGACCTGTTCCGAGTGAAACAATTACACTGTCTAATTCAACATCGACAAATTTCCCCGTTCCCACAGGTCTTTGACGTCCTGATGCGTCAGGTTCACCAAGCTCCATAATTTCAAATTTCATTGATTTAACCCAACCGTCAACCCCCTTGATTTCAACAGGAGCATGGAGGAATTTGAATTCAATTCCCTCTTCTTTTGCATGGCGTATTTCTTCTAAGCGCGCAGGGAGTTCTTTTTCTGTTCTTCTATAGAAAATATAAACTTTTTCATATCCTACGCGGACTGCTGTTCTTGCTGCGTCCATTGCAACATTTCCACCGCCGATTATTGCTGTTGTTTTGCCGATTTTTAAAGGAGTCGGCGTGTCAGGGCTTTGTGCGTGCATTAAATTAACCCTTGTTAAAAATTCATTAGCACTGTAAACGCCGTTCAAATTTTCGCCTTTAATATTCATCATTTTAGGCAGTCCTGCGCCCGAGCAGATAAAAATTGCATTGTAACCCTCATCTTGTAATTGTTTAATTGTGATGGATTTACCTACAATTACATTTTTAAAGAATTTTACGCCCATTTCCTGAAGCGCTTTGATTTCTCTGTCTAAAACGGTTCTTGGGAGTCTGAAAGGCGGGATTCCGTATCTTAAAACACCGCCGAATTCATGTAATGCTTCAAAAATTGAAACTTCAAATCCTGCATTTCTTAAATCAGCTGCAGCGCTCATTCCGGCACAGCCTGACCCTACAATTGCAACTTTTTTGCCGTTTGGTTTGATTTCTTGTTTTTTGGCTTCCGTATTATCGCCGACAAAACGCTCCAACGCACCGATTGCAACAGGGCTTCCCTTTATTCCTAAAATACAATTTCCCTCACATTGTTTTTCCTGCGGGCAAACTCTTCCACAGACAGATGGAAGCATGGAAGATTGTCTTATTACATCTCCTGCTTTATCTAAATTATTTTCCTTTATTTCCTTGATAAAAGCAGGAATATCAATGCTCACAGGACAGCCTTGCTTGCACCTTGCATTTTTACAGCTTAAACATCTGCTTGCTTCTAAATGCGCTTGTTCGGGGGTAAAATTATCTTCAACCGCGTTGAAATTTTTTCTTCTTTCAAATCTGTCCTGTTCTTTTTGTCTTTGACGTTCAATTTTTTCAGCCATAATACTTATAAGCTCCTTATTTTATAATTTAAAAATCAAAATAATATTTATTGTATAATAAAAATAATAAAAAGGCTAAAATTATGACAAAAATTAAACTTTGGATATCTGATATCGATGGAACACTTGTTGATTATGATGGTTATTGCTCGGATAAAATGAGAAAAACCATTGAAAAAGTTAACAATTCTGATACAAAACTAATCCTTGCAACAGGAAGAATGTTTATGGGAGCAGATTATGCCGCTTCAAAATTTGACCTTAAAAATCCTGTTGTGTGTTATCAAGGAGCTGTTGTCAGGACAAAAGATGAAGTTTTATGGGAATCGTTAATTGATAATGACCTTGTGCGCGAAATTATTAATTATCTACGGAAGCGAAAAATTCACACACATGTTTATAATGAAGATATTTTGTATATTGAAGATGACAATAAAAATATAATGAATGCATATTGCCAAGGGCGCGGAACAGTGTATGAAGTTGTAAATTTTGATGAAATTAAACTTAAAAATGTTCCAAAAATTTTAGGAGTTATTGAAGATAAGAAAATAATGCAGGAAATAAAACAGGAACTTATTGAAAAATATGGTCATATTTTAACAATAGTTCAATCTTCGCCTATATATCTTGAAATTAATGACAAAAATGCTTCTAAAGGTTCTGCGCTTAATTTTTTGAAAAAATATTACAATTTAAATACAGATGAAACACTGGCAACGGGCGATCAGGATAATGATATCGACATGCTTAAAAATGCAGGAGTTAAAATATCCGTTGGTACTAACAGCTCTGAGCTTTTAAAAATTGCAGACTATAACTGTAAAAGTGTTAGAAGTGATGAACTTTGTGAACTTATAGAAAGATTTATATTATGCGAATAGGTATAGGATATGATATTCATAAATTAGTTAAAGATAGAGAGCTTATTTTAGGCGGAATTAAGGTAGAATCCGACCTTGGATTATTAGGGCACAGTGATGCGGATTGTTTAATTCATAGTATAATTGATGCGATGTTTGGAGCGCTTGCGCTTCGCGATATCGGTTATCATTTTCCTGATAATAATGAACTGTATAAAAACGCAGACAGCTGTGAATTATTAGCACAAGCAGGTGAAATTATAAAAAATAATAACTATAAAATAATTAACATTGATTCAAATATAATCTGTCAAAAACCGAAATTGTCGCCTTATATTGAATCTATGAGAGAAAAAATTGCAAATATTTTGAATCTTGATGTTAATC
>CAPYQR010000204.1 GCA_948742005.1 uncultured bacterium | reverse complement strand
ATTCAATATCATAATGAAGCCCGTCGAACTCGCAAAAAGGAGCTATTTTGTTGAAATCTGCAAAATAGCAATTATTAAATTCTTTTGAAATATTACTGTAAATTTCTGCAAGATTTAGTGATTTTTCGATTGATTTTTCGTTAAACATTGTTTTAAAATGTCCGTTATTTATATTTTTCGTCAAATTTGACGGGGAAATTAAAATTATTTTTGATTTTGGGGATTTTTCGTTTATCAAAAGAATTGTTTTTTTGATTTCTTCATAAAAATCGTTTAAAGTTTTATTGTAAATTATTTGAGTATCATTAATCCCGAGTGCTAAAATTATAATTTCAAAGAACGGTTTAAAATCTTTTTCAAAAAGATTTTTTAAATATTCGCTTCCGCAAAACTCAGCTCCTTCAGGATTTTTGCTAAAAAAAGTTCTGTTGTTTAATCCTTGTTCAATTACTTCAAATTTTTCTTTTGAATTTTTTAATGATTCTTTTAAAATACCGCTCCAGCGTTCACTGTCTTTGAATCTTTTGCCGTTTTGTGCAATATAGCCAAAAACATTGCTGTCGCCAATGCATAAAATTTTTTTCATTTTTTACCTTATTTATTCGTAATTTTTTAAATTATTTTTTAAAGTTTCGATGTATTCTTCTTTTAATTCCTGTGGTTCAAGGATTTTGCACCCATCGCCCCATTTAAAAACATGTCTTAAAATCTCTCTGCTTCCACTTGCTTTAAAATTAACAACAACACTTCCGTCTTTCTTTTTTTCAATTTTTTGAGTCGGATGAAAATCGTAATTAAGTGCTTTTTGAGCTAAATTAGGGTTGAACAGCAATTTTACATCTAAAATTTTATCATGATAAACTCCAAAAGACTCGTTGGCGTATTCTTGTAAATTAAAACCAAGTCTGTCAAAAGTTTTCGGACTTAATTTTAAGCTTTCAAATTTATGCAGTAAATAATTATATATTTTATCTCCTTTTGCTTTTTCTCTTGCAATTAAATATGTTTTTTCGCCGTAAATAATTCCTAAAGGTTCAATTAAACGTTTTTTGTCGTGGTAAATTCCTGTTATCATTTGCGAATTTAAAAGTGCATTTTGAACAGTAATAAAAATATCGGGATTGATTTTATATTTTGGAACTTGATGAACGGCGTAACCTTGTGTTTGTAGCGAAAATTTGATTTTTGATTCAATTGAGCTTTTATTTTTGCAATTTAAGGTTTTTAATTTTTCAATAGTTTTTAAAAGCTCTTCTTTTAATTCTTTGTTTTCGCTTCTTTTTTGAATTAATTCCAGATTTGCTATTTCTTTTGCGGTAAATGAAATAATGCTGCTGATGGAATAATTTAAAAATCCCCAATGTTTTTGATTATCGGATGTGTCGATGATATCAATTTGCGGAAAAATACAAGTTAAACTATTTCTCATTCTTTCTGCTGTTCTTCTTGAAACATCATATCTTTGCGCAATTTCAGTTATTGTAACTCCTTTGACTTTGGAGGACATAAAAATCGCTAAATCTAAAATATCTGAAATACGAGAATATCTGGGCTTGTTTTCCATAAAATTATTTGTTATTCCTGCTTTTCTTTTGTTTAAATTATCTTAACATATTTTTTTAAATATGACCATATATGTCGCACTAAAAAGATAAAATGACTATAAAAGCAAACACAAAAAGTCATGATAACAATTACTCCATAAAAATTCTTAACGCGCAATTAAGAAGGTAAATTATTCATCGCAATTCCTAAAAATTCCAAAACCTTTGGTTTGTTGCGCGTTTTTTCTAAATAAAATAAATAGTGCAAGATATTTTTTATCTTGCACTATTTATAAAATATAAACAGTGTTTACTAGCCATGATGACAATGGTGTCCATCTTTGTGGTTATGTCCGTGGCAGTGTTGATGATTGTCTCCTTCGCCTTGGCAGGAATTTTTACCTGTTTCAAGCGTGTTTGATAAGTATTTTTCAATTAACTCTTTTATTGGCAATTCAGGACAACCGGCAACAACTTCCACGCCGTTTTGAGCAAACATCATTAAAGGACGAGCACCCATACCACCCGCAAGAACTTTGGTCGTTCCTTGCTCTGATATCCAGGAAGCACTCCGGCATGATATACCCTCTTGGGGTATTTTTTCTTCAATGTTTAATATTTCTTTAGTTTGGGGATTAATTTCCGCAAAAGTAAAAGAATCACAATGTCCAAAATGGCTGCATAATTTCCCATTCGAGGTTGGAATACAAATTTTCATGATTTTATCTCCTTTTATTTTTCTATATTTGTTTACAAAAGTATTACACTCTCCAGCACTTCGGTGTCAGCAATATTGTGATTTTACGCTTTTTGCCCCAATTGGATTTATTGCAACATTTTATATTAAAAAATCTATCACATTTTTTTGGTTATATCAATATGCAAGCAGATATAAGTTATTGTCTTTCAAACACACTTGTAAAGCAAATTTAAGTATATTTTAAAAGTAAACGCAATAGACATTATTTTAAAAATTTTAAAAGGAAACACAACGGACATAAATAAAAAATAAAAAAGACCTAAAACCTTGTGGTTCTAAGTCTTTTTTATTTTGGAGGTTAGGAGATTCGAACTCCTGACCCCCTGCGTGCAAAGCAGGTGCTCTACCAGCTGAGCTAAACCCCCATGGATTTGGACAATTATTATGCTATAATAAACAAAAAAAATAATCAAGTGTTTTTTTAAATAAATTTTACAAAAAAATTACA
>CAPYQR010000203.1 GCA_948742005.1 uncultured bacterium | reverse complement strand
CGTTTGTAAAAAACCTTTAACAATCGGTGTTTCATACAGAGTCAATGAATTATCAGACAGATGTGAAATTATAACACCGCCAAAAACCGCAGGAAAAACCTTTAGCTTAATTCCTCTGATTGAAATAATTTCAGAAATCAAACAACAAGGCAGCACAAGCAAGGGGGTAATTTTAGAATATGAAAAATTAATAACAAATTTCGGATCGGAATTATCAATTTTGCAAAATATTCCAACAGACGAACTTTCAAAATCATCAACAATGCTCTCAGAAGCAATTGAAAGATTAAGGCAGGGAAAAGTAATCCGTCAGGCAGGATATGACGGTGAATACGGAATTATAAAACTTTTCAATCAAGAAGAATTGACACAGAAAAATTTTTACAATTTAAAACTTGATTTAAAACTGGAATCTTACCCGAAACAGGAAAAAACAACAGATTCAAAAGACAATAATATAGACACCAAAAAGCCGCTAAAAAAGTTCAAGGATTCCCATCAAAAATCAACAACTCTCGATATTTTCCAACAAAACGCAGTTCAAGACGAATCAAACCAGCTTCTGATTGTAGCAGGTCCGGGCTCAGGAAAAACAACTGTTTTAACCAACCGACTTGCATATTTAATCAACAACAATAAAGTTAACAGCGAAAACTGCCTTGCAATTACCTTTACAAAAAAGGCGAGCGAAGAGCTTGCACTTCGTCTTGAAAAAATTTTGCAAAAAGATGCCAAAAATATAAATATTCATACTTTTCACTCTCTATGTTTTTCAATTTTAAAAGAAAATTACACCAAAATTGGCTTAAACAAAGATTTTTGCGTAATGTCCGATAAAGAAAAAGAATTATCAAAAAACACAGCCCTGATTGAAAATGCAATAGGATTTGATGATTTGATTAATTTGACCTTAAAATTATTCAAAGAAAACAAAGAAACTCTGGATTTTTATAAAGAAAAATTCAAATATATTTCAATTGACGAATATCAAGACATTGATAAAAATCAATATGATTTAATCCGCTTTTTAGCACCCGAAAATGCACATATTTTTGCAATCGGCGATCCAAACCAGGCTATTTATGGTTTTCGAGGAGGCGATTCAAAATTTTTCAACAATTTCAAACAAGATTACAAAAACGCAAAAATAATCAACCTCAAAAACAACTACCGCTCAACAAACACAATTGTCGATGCTTCTAATCAAATGATAAACTCATTTAACATTATATCAAAATTCGATAAACCACACGAAAAAATCACAATCCACAAAGCACCGACCGACAGGGCAGAAGCAGAATTTGTTGTAAGCACAATAGAAAACTTAATAGGCGGACATTCTTTCTTTTCAATCGATTCCAAAAGAAGTGACGGAAATGAAAACAACTATTCATTCGGCGATTTTGCAATTTTATACAGAACCCAAACCCAGCTTCCCGCGATAAAAGAAGCGCTGGACAGGAGCGCAATGCCTTACAGCGCACTTTCCAACAAGCTTTTATGCGAAAGAAAAGAAATAATTAAATTAATTGAATTTTTAGATGACAAAAATGAAATTTCACCCCAGCTTGAAAAAATAATAAATTATAGCAAAGAAGACGAAAAAATCAAAAACTTCAAAGAAAAAATAGAAAACAACATTTTAAAATATCTTTTAAATATTTCATACATCCACAATCAAAAATCCGAATTTTTACGCGAAATATCATTAATTAAAGAAATAGACACCCTGGATAATCGCGCCGATAGAATCTCCGTTATGACATTACATGCTTCAAAAGGCCTGGAATTTAAGTGCGTTTTTATAGTCGGTCTTGAAGATGAAATTTTACCCCTATACCGCGCCAAAACCAACGAAGAAAAAGAAGAAGAACGCCGCCTGTTATACGTTGGAATGACAAGAGCCAAAGAACAGCTTTATTTAACCCACGCACAAAAACGCCAATGGCTGAACACCACAAGAACTCTTGAAATCTCCCCCTTTCTGGCCAAAATCAAAAACGACCTCCTAAAAGCAAGCGAATTCAAAAAACCACAAAAAGAAACCCCGAAAGCACAACAGTTGAGTTTGTTTTGAGGTTACTAATCACTCATCAATCAAACTAAAATCTTCCCCTAGTTCTTCTTCTAATAGTTTTGCGAATTCACTAAATTTAACACCATTTGCTTGCGCAAGCTTCCAAGCGGTCGATAAACGACAGTCATAAATTCCTCGCTCAAGTTTACTTAAACTTCCCTTGTCAATATCATATTCAAGTGCAAGTTTATTTAAAGAAACATTGTCTTTTTTGTTTCTTAAATCGCAAAAAACTTTTCCAATTGCTTTTTTGAATGACGAAAGTTTTGCATCTTGCATATTTTTATATTAATTGCTATATTATTTGTAAATGTGGCGAATAATCAACGAAAGGGTTTCAAAATGCTTAGAATTCAAAAAATATCTTAATTTCAACATTTAATGCCTTAGCAAAATCAAACAATACACTTACAGGCGCGTTTATTTCAGCTCGTTCCACCATTCCGACATAATTTCTTGTTTTCTTAATTAATTAAGCGGCAATTTCTTGGGATAAATTTTTACTTTTACGTATATTTTTAATGTTCTTGCCTAATTTTTTAAGATAGATTTTGTTCATAGCATCAATAATCCGTTATTTTTTTAATATTTTCTACCAATTCTCACTTGTCAAAAATATCTAAATGTCTAATTACAAAAGGAATCCGCTATGAAACAACACCTCGAAAAAATCATCAAAACAAAACTCACTAAAAAAGATATCGAGCTTAT
>CAPYQR010000202.1:1250-2809 GCA_948742005.1 uncultured bacterium | reverse complement strand
TTTGTTTAAAAGCTGGCTTTTGGTGTGGTATCCTGCAAATTGAGCTATAAGTTTATTTTCTTTAAATAAAATGAAGCTCGGAAATCCTGTAATCCCATGTTCGCGTGCAATATCCGGGTGTTTATCACAATCTATGCGTCCAATCCAAAAACCATTATCGGATAATTCGTTTAAAATTGCTTCTTCGTTTTGACAATATTTGCACCATGTTGTATAAAAATTAACAAGCTTTAAACCGTTATTTGTTTCGTTTTTAAAATTTTTTTCATCTAATTCAACAAGCATTGTTTCCTCCTTTTGTTGAATTATAATAATTTTTTAAAAAAATCTGATCCCCTGATTTAATAGATTAACGGGATTAAATTAATCTTAATATTTTGTTACATTTTTCGTTTTTTAATCAATTTTTATCAATAAAATGTTTTTATTAATTTATCAAGAGTTTATAAGAGAGTTTTTATGATTAATTATACAATTCAAGCAGGTGATAACTTATCTAAAATTGCAAAACAATTTTACGGTGATAAATTAAAGTCTAATGAAGATTATCAAAAAGCAATCGGTGCAATTGCAAAAAATAATGATATTAAAGATGTTAATCTGATTTTTTCAGGTGCTAAGCTGAATATGCCGAATGCTGATTCTATTTTTGATTCAAAACAAACACCTGAAGTAAAGAATACGCAAAAAACTCCAAAGCAAGAAAAACCTGACGCAAGCACCAATATTTTTTCACAGCTTGAAAATTGGGAAAAATCCCATGAAGAACTTATGGCACTTTCATCATCAATTGAAGAATATGATTCCAACAAAGAAGAATTAGGAACAAGTTTTGATTTTATGGAAGGGTTTGATGTTAATGATAAAAATCAATATGATAAGCAAACTCTAAAACTTGCACAGGGTGAAATTAAAGCAAAAGATATTGATGATGATGGTTTAGTCAGCTATAATGAATATTTGATTGATGAATTGGGCGGAGAAACAGGAAGAATTAAAGAAATGGTTTCATCGGGGGTATTATCTGAAGATGATGCTGTTTCGATGGTGAGTGAAGCTATCATTGATTCTAATAAAGTATTTAACATAATCGATTTAATGGAATCAGACGGTTCATTGGCTTCTGAGGGTGATAAAAAACTTGATATTGAAGAATTTCAAGCTTACTATCAACATTTAGATGAATACACAGGAAACTCTGACGGTTCAACATTAAGGGATGGAAAAATTGATATCGATTTTGTTACCCAATATCCTGAATATTTAGCTAATCATGTTTCAATAACTCCCGAAATTGAATCAAATGCGCAAAAAATCGCTTTAACTTTATTGGGATTAAATAAGGATTAATAAAATATAAATTAAATATTAATAATTGAAAAATTTCTATTTGCCTTTACTTTTTATTAAGTAAGGGCAAATTTTTTGTATTTGTAATTTTGTTCGAGGTATAATTTTATTAGTTTAGAAGTTATTTGAAAAAGAGGGGGATAAAATTATATGTCCAAAAAAACAATTACTGTTGACGGTAATTACGCAGCAGCTCATGTTGCTTATGC